>CAXNJC010000349.1:0-3011 GCA_964202525.1 Pirellulales bacterium | reverse complement strand
AGGGCACGAAGGGCAGGATGCTACGGGTGCTCGCGCTCGAGGTGCCGTCACCCTCGAAGCAGAACGGCCAGCGGGTGCTCTCGAGCTCGACGACAGTTCGGCCCGCATCGTGCTTCGTCGCCCGCACGGCCTGCCCCGGCGTCGCCGTGGCGGCTCCCTGCGGATCGACCGAGATCGTGCCGATGCCGCCGTCCACGCCGAGCCCCTTCAGGAAGGCGTAGGCCATCAGCAGCTGGCCGTTGGGCCCAGGATGGAAGCCGTCGCCGCCGCAGACGTCGTACTTCGAGCCGCGGGCCTCGTTGGCTTTCCGCATCGCGTCAATCATCGCGGCGTGCACGTCGGCGAAGCGGCAGCCTTCCTCGGCCGCGAGGCTGCGGTCGATGTCGCGGAGGTGCGCCAGCGTGTCGTTGTAGGCCACGTGCGCCGGCTGATCGCCCATGGTCTGGCCGGGGCGGAAGAAGTTGGTGTCGACGGCGCCGGGCGAGCCCACCACGATCGTCTTCACGCCCGCCTCCTCGAGACGGTCGAGCACCTTCCGCATGGTGGCCTCGTATGTGGCACCGATCTCGGGCTTCCAGGCCTGGTAGCCGCCGTCGTTCATGCCGTAGCAGAGCGTGGCCACGGTGGGGCGGAACACGGCGAGGTCGTTGGCGGCCCGCTTCGCGAAGCCGTCGGCCTTCTCGCCCGACCAGCCGAACTGCATCACCTGGAGGTCGGACACGCCCGAGCAGGCGAGCAGCCAGCACTCCACGTACTTGCTGTAGAGCTTCTGCTCGGTGATCGAGTCGCCGATCACCGCCACGCGGGCGCCGGACAGGAAGGGCGGCTGCTCGCCGCGGGCGGACAACGTGACCACCAGGGCGAGCACAGCGGGGAGTCGGGCGAGGCGGCAGATCATAGGAAGCAGGCTCCAGGGTGAAGAATGTGGCGCGGGGCGGCGCGAGTGCATCACGGGCGAGCGACGCGGCGGTCAGCGCTGGGCCGCCTCGCGCACCCGAAGCACGGGAGGCCAGCTGCCGTCGCGGATCGGGGGCCGCTCGCCCGATTCCGGAAACGTGCCGGCCACGGCGCTGCGGAGCTGCCGCGACAGCGTGTCGACGTCGGCCGCATGCTGCGGATCGTCGGCGAGGTTCGTCAGCTCCGCGGGATCGGTCTCGTGGTCGTAGAGCTCGCGGCCGAGGCGGCCCGCGTCCCATTCGGTGTAGCGCCAGCGGGGCGTGCGGAGGGAATAGCCGAACGACGGACCGGGGGGCGGCGTGCCGTCGGCAGCTCGCTTTTTCCGCGCGGGCCGCTCCACCTGCGTGATCGCCCAGCCACGGCCTTGGTCGGCGGGGTCGGCGAGCATGGTCGCGAGATCCTGGCCCGGCAGGCCGGTGGGCGCTTCGAGCCCGCAGCCGGCGGCGATCGTCGGATAGAGATCGACCTGGCTCACCGGGGCTCTGGCGACACCCCCGGCGGGCGTGCGACCAGGCCACACGATCACCAGCGGCACGCGGCAGCTCTCCTCGAACAGGCTCCGCTTCTGCCAGAGGCCGTGCTCACCCATGTGGTAGCCGTGGTCGCTCGTGAACACGACGATCGTGTCGTCGGCGAGGCCGAGCCGATCGACCGCGGCGAGTACGTGGCCCACCTGGGCGTCCATGAAGCTGATGCTGGCGAGGTAGGCCTGCCGGGCCTGCCGCCGCTGGGCGTCGGTCATCTCGTCCTGTTCCCGCAGGCCGCTTTCGAGCGCGGCCGGCGGGATGTCGCGGCGGTCGGCCTCCACCCCGGCGACGACCGGCATGCGGTCCTCGGGGTAGTCGTCGAAGTAGCCCCGCGGCGCCACGAACGGCGTGTGCGGCCGGTAGAAGCCGACGGCCAGGAAAAAGGGCCGCGAGCGGTCGGCGGCGCACTCGGCGAGCACCTGCTCGGCCCGTGCGGCCACGAGGGCGTCGGTATGGGCGGCATCGGGGGCCGGCGAGGCGAACCAGCTCAGCGTGCCCCCGAACTGCCCGGGCTTCAGGGAGAAGATCTGCGGCTCTTCCTCGAGATGGTCCACGCCGGCGGGGTTGAAGGCGGCCTCCCACGAGGCGGGGTCGTCATGGCCGGCGGTGCCGATGCTCGCGGGCACGTTGTAGTGGTAGAGCTTGCCGACGCGGGCCGCGAAGCCGCCTTGCCGACGGAAGAGTGCGGGGAGGCTCGGGTGTGAGGGAATCGTCTGCCGGAACACCTGCGCGTTGGCGACGATGCCGGTGGCATTGGGGTGCAGCCCGGTCAGCAGCGAGTTGCGGCTCGGGCCGCAGAGCGGGAAGGTGCAGTAGGCGCGGTCGAACCGCACGCCGCGGGCCGCGAGCCGGTCGAGGTGCGGCGTCTTGGCGAGAGGATCGCCGTAGCAGCCGAGCATCGTGTTGAGGTCGTCGGCGACAATGAACAGCACGTTGCGGGGCCGCGGCGGCGGACCGTCGGCGGCCGTGGCCGCGGTGCCCACCAAGGCCCACCCCACACACAATCCCGCGAGGATCGACCGCCGCATCGCCACGCGTCCCCGAAGTGCCCTCATGGTCGGTAGCCTAGCAGATCGAGCCTGGCGAGGAGCCTCGCGGGCCCATCATCCGGCTCGCGGACCGTGTTGACGACGGACGTCGTCAGGCGTAGAGTGCCTGCTGACGACGAGCGTCGTCTTGGGCTCTCGAAGCGGGCGGCCGCGGGGCAAAGGGGCTGATTCATGTCGAGAAAGACGGCGGGAACTCCGGAAGGCGACCTCACGCCGGCCCAGCACGAGCTGCTGGCGGTGGCCTGGGACGGGCCGGCGACGGGAATGACGGTGGCCGAGATGTGGCAGGCGGTGGCCGACCGCCGGGGCGTGACGCGAACGACGGTGCTGAACCTGGTCGATCGGCTCGAAAAGCGGGGGTGGCTGACGCGGGCGGTGGTCGACGGCGTCTACCGCTACCGGCCCACGCTCGACCGGGCGACGGCCGAGGCCCGGCTGGCGGCCGGGTTCATGGCCGGATACTTCGGCGGCTCGCCGA
>CAXNJC010000348.1:0-3012 GCA_964202525.1 Pirellulales bacterium | reverse complement strand
GACCGGCGGCGTGCGGCCGCCGACCGACGAGGAGACGCAGCGACTCGAGGACCTGCGGCGGGAACGGCCCGGGAGACGCGAACGCCACCCCCGCGATCGCGGCGCGGATCCCGGCCCGGAGGCGGACACTCCGCCGCTCCCCCCCGCCGCGGCCGCTCTGTCGGGCCCGCATGCCTGGGCACCCGGGTTCGGCCACGTCGTGGCGTGGGAGGTGGAACCGGCCCAGAGCCACCCGGTGCACGTGATCGCGAGTTCACCGCCGGATCGCATCGAGCCCAGGCTGCTGACCCGCGAATACCTGAAGCCCGGTGATCGCATCGAACGCCGCTGGCCGAGGCTATTCACCCGCGACGGTGTCGAGGTCCCGATCGACCGCGAGCTGTTTTCGAATCCATGGTCGATCGACCGCCTGCGGTGGGCCGCCGACGGCCGCTCGTTCACCTTCCTCTTCAACCAGCGCGGCCACCAGGTGCTCCGGCTGATCGCGATCGACGCGGCGACCGGGACGCCCCGCGTCGTCGTCGAGGAGTCGTCCGCCACGTTCATCGACTACGCCCACAAGACGTGGTGCCATTGGCTTTCCGAAGGGCAGCTGCTCTGGACGAGCGAACGCAGCGGCTGGAACCACGTCTGGCTCGTCGACGTGGCCACCGGCGGACTCCGGTCGGTCACGTCCGGCCCCTGGATGGTGAGGCGGGTCGAACGGGTCGCTGACGACACGCAGACGCTGATCCTGCGCGTGATGGGCCTCGACGCCGACCAGGATCCGTATCACGAGCACTTCATCCGCGTCGCGATCGAGGGCGGGGATCCGGTCCGGCTCACGGCGGGCGATGGCACGCACGAACTCCTCTGGAGCCCCGACGGCCGCTGGTACGTCGACACCTGGTCGCGCGTCGATCAGCCGCCCGTGCGCGAGCTCCGCCGGAGCGACGACGGCGGGCTGGTCGTCGAACTCGGCCACGCCGACGCGTCACCGCTCGTCGAGCAGGGCTGGACCTGGCCGGAGCGATTCTCCGCCAAGGGCCGCGATGGCACGACCGATGTCTGGGGGGTGATCTGGAGGCCGCGCGGCACCGCCCACGACGCCACACCGCGGCCGGTCGTGGAGTGCATCTATGCCGGCCCGCACGACTTTCACGTTCCCAAGAAGTTCGCGGCCGCGCACGGCCAGCGGCGGATTGCCGATGCCGGATTCGTCGTCGTGCAGGTCGACGGCATGGGCACCAACTGGCGGGGCAAGGCGTTCCACGACGTCTGCTGGAAGAACCTCAAGGATTCCGGGCTGCCCGACCACGTCGCGTGGCTCACGGCCGCGGCGGCCACTCGGCCGTGGATGGATCTTCGCCGCGTCGGCATTTACGGCGGCAGCGCCGGCGGCCAGAGCGCCGCGCGGGCGCTGATCGACCACCCCGACACCTATCGCGTCGCGGTCGCCGACTGCGGCTGCCACGACAACCGGATGGACAAGATCTGGTGGAACGAGGCCTGGATGGGATGGCCGGTCGACGAGAGCTATGCCGCCAACTCCAACGTGGTCGACGCCGCCCGGCTGCGGGGTCACCTATTGCTGATCGTCGGCGAACTCGACGAGAACGTCGATCCCGCGAGCACCCTGCAGCTGTCGGCGGCCCTCGTGCAGGCGGGCACCGACCACGAACTCGTCGTCGTACCGGGCGCCGGTCACGGTGCCGCGGAGACGCCCTACGGCGCCATGAAGCGGCTCGGCTTCCTCCGCCGGCACCTGCTCGACGCGGGCCTCAGTGCGCCGCCGCGTCGATGAACACCTCGACCTGCTGCCCCACGAACAGCCGGGGACGCGTCTCGGCATCGACTTCGTAGATCACCTGGAGCACGCGGGTGTCGACCCGCTCCGTCGTCTCGCCCGTGAGTGACTTCTTCGGAATCACGAACGGCTCCACGCGAACGAACGCGAGCGGGTATCTCAGCTGCAGATCGCCCCGCGGGACGGCCGTGGCGGGCAGGCCCTCGCGAAAGCGGGGGATCTCGTACTCGTCGATGTCCACCCGCACGCGGAGCCGATCGGTGTCGCCGAGCACCACCAGCGGCTGGTTCGGCGGGGTGCCCACATACTCGCCGGGCCGCACGTTGACCTGCAGCACGCGGCCCTTGACCAGCGCCCGAACCACGAGCCGATCGAGGTCGATCCGCGTCCGCTCGAGGGCTGCCTCCTCCTTGGTCACCAGCGCCCGTGCGACGTCGCGGTCGTACTGCCAGGCACCGGCCTCGAGGAGATCGAGGTCGGCCTGCGCCCGGGCGAGCTTGGCCTCCGCGGTGGCCAGTGCCTCGCGGCGATCGATGAGTTCCTGCTCCGTCGCGACCTTGCGGGCGAACGTCTCCTGCGTGCGCCTCAGGGCATCGGACTCGCGGACGACCGTCGATTTCGCCTCGTCCACAGCCGCAACGCGGAGCGGAATCTCCTCCTGACGGGGCTGCGCCTCGAGCCGCACCAGCAGGCTC
Organism: Pirellulales bacterium; assembly: GCA_964202525.1. GTDB lineage: Bacteria > Planctomycetota > Planctomycetia > Pirellulales > UBA1268 > QWPN01. The sequence continues at coordinate 531 of CAXNJC010000348.1, read as the reverse complement.
TTCGCCTCCGCCACGGCGGCCTCGCTGATCGCGAGGAGGCCGCGGAGATCGCGATCGTCGAGGCGAAACAGCGGGGTTCCCGGAACCACCTCGTCGCCCACCGCGACGAATACCTCGACGACGACCCCTGCCGTCTCCGAGCCGATGGCGATGTTCTCGGCGCGCGACTCGACGATGCCCGCGGCGGCGAGGGAATCGGCATACGGGTTGGTGGCCGGGGCGACCGGCGGAGTGGGGTGCTCGGCGACGGGCCGCGTCGACCAGACGTACCATCCCGCGAAGGCCAAAAGCCCGAGCGACAGGGCCGGCAGGAGCCGCTGCGTGATCACATCGCCGATGGTACGGCGACGGTCGAGGACGCGGCGACCTGACGCTGATGAACTCATCGCCTTACTCTACCACCGGTGCACCGGGCTCGTCCTCTCGCGCCGCGGCGGCAACCGAATCGATCCGCCCATCCTCCATGGCGGCGATCCGGTCGGCAAACGAGTAGACGCGGGAGTCGTGCGTGACCACGATCACCGCCCGGTC
>CAXNJC010000347.1:0-3013 GCA_964202525.1 Pirellulales bacterium | reverse complement strand
CGGCTGCCGCGAGCCTGCCGCGGCCGCGCTCGACCAGCAGGTTGCCCTTCTGCGAGAAGGCGGCGATCGCCCCTTCGCCCGTGGGAGACTGCTCGAGGAAGGCGTCGATCGACGCCTCGGCATCGTCGAGGAGTTTGCTCCGCTTCGGTGCGTCGGCCTCGGTGCGACTGAGGCCCACGAGCGCGGTGGCCCGGAGAAACGGAAGTTCAGCCTTCACGTCGCTCGACAGCGACGGATCACGAGCGGCCGACTCGACCGCCCACAGCATGGCGTCGGGCATCTGCCGTTCCTCGAGCGCGTCGAGCAGGGCGCGGAGCGTCTCGTCGGCGGCCACATGGGGAGGAGGGCCGCCCTCGTCGGCGGCAGCGCCGGCAGGCCCACGCAAGGCGGCGAGGACCGCGAGCAACGACAGGATGCGGGTGGTCGTGCGCATGGCGTGGGAAGAGAGGGTCGGCGGTTGTCCCCGGGTCACTCTGCATTGTGGGAGGGGCGGGAGGGGGCGTCAAACCGCGGTCAGTGATCGAGCCCGTCGGCCCCGCGACGCCCCGAGGCAATGATCGCATCGGCGAGCCTCGTGCCGAGCGGCACGCCAAGCCGGTCGGCGGTCTCCTGATGCGTGAGGTCTCCCACGGCGACCAGGAGCAGCATCTCGCGGACCTCGTCGTGCAGCCGCGCGAGCCTCTTCTGGATCGCGGTGGAGAGTTCCGCGCGAAACGGTTCGTCGTCGGCCACCGCCGGCGGTGTCAGCCGCGCCGGCCCGACCGCGACGAGGCGGCTGCTGCAGCAAGCCAGGAAGGCAGCCGACCCGCCGGCGGGAGCGAAATCACCTTCGCGGACCGCACTCCCGGGCAGGCGAGGACCCCGGCGACGGCATCCGCCGCGGGCTCTTGGTCGAGGTTGAGCACGCCGATCGCGTCGCCGCCTGGCGTCGAGCGTCCGACGGTCATCTGGGCGATGTTTACGCCGAGTTGGCCGAAGGCCGTGCCGACCCGGCCGATGATGCCGGGCACGTCCTGGTGCGTGAACACCAGCAGCACGCCGTCGAGGTAGGCCTCGAGCCGGTACCCCTCGAGCTGCACGATCCGGGGCATCGAGTGACCGAACAGCGTGCCGGCGGCCCGATGCACCTGGTCGCCAGCCACGAGATCGACGGCCACGACGGAACTGAAGGCACCGGGGTCGGTGCGGCTCTGCTCCACCAGTTCGATGCCGCGCTCCCGCAGGAGCATCTCGGCGTTGACGATGTTGACGTCCTCGCAGGCCCCTTCGAGCAGGCCGGCCGCGAAGGCGGCTGTCACGAGCCGCGTGTTGCGCGTGGCGATCTCGCCGCGGTAGGAGATGGAGCACGACCGCGGATGGCCGGAGTCGAGCTGCGCGAGCAGCTGCCCGAGCCGCCAGGCGAGGTCGAGAAAGCCGCGCACGCCCTCGATCGCGGCGGGATCGATGGCCGACGAGTTGACGGCGTGCCGGACGGCACCGGTGGTGAGGAAGTCGACGAGCAGCCCGACGCCCTCGACCGCCACCTGCGACTGCGCCTCCTCCGTGCTGGCGCCGAGGTGCGGCGTGACCAGCACGCCAGGCATGCCGAACAGCGGGCTGTCGGTGCAGGGCTCCTTCTCGAACACGTCGAGCGCCACGCCCCCGATCACGCCCCGCTTCAGCCCCTCGACGAGCGCCGCCTCGTCGTAGATCCCGCCGCGGGCGCAGTTGACCAGCCGCACGCCGGGCTTGAGGATCTCGAGTTCCTTCATGCCCACGAGATGCCGCGTCTCGTCGGTGAGCGGCGTGTGCACCGTGAGGTAGTCGACCTCGGGCAGCATCCCGCGAATGCTCTCGACCAGCTCGATGCCGAGCTCCGTGGCGCGGTCCGGCGACAGGAATGGATCGTAGCCGAGCACCCGCATGTCGAAGGCCCGGGCCCGTTCGGCCACCGCCTGGCCGATACGGCCGAGCCCCACGATCCCGAGCGTCTTGCCGGCGAGCTGCACGCCCATGAACTTGTTGCGGTCCCACTTCTGGGCCCGCAGGCTCGCGTCGGCCGCCGCCACGTTCCGCGACAGGCCGAGCATCAGGGCGAACGCATGCTCCGCCGTGCTCAGCGTGTTGCCGGCGGGCGTGTTCATGACCACGATGCCGAGGCGGGTGGCCGCCTCCTTGTCGATGTTGTCGGTGCCCACGCCGGCCCGCACGATCGCCCGCAGGCGATGGTTGCCGGCGAGCGACTCGGCGGTGATCTTCACGCCGCTGCGGCAGATGGCGCCGTCGTGCCCGGCGAGTGCCTCCCGCAGCTCCTCCCCCTTCAGGCCGGTCCGCACCTCGTGGGTGATGCCCTGCGACTTCGCGGCCTCGAGCAGGGCGAGACCGTCGGGACTGAGTGTGTCGAGCACGATGATCGAGGGCATGAGGCGGCGATCCGGTGGCGGGAGGCGGCGGGTCAGTCCTGGTGTTCGCGCTGGAAGTCGGTCATGAAGTCGCGGAGCGCCTCGACGCCGGCGACGGGCATCGCGTTGTAGATGCTCGCGCGAATCCCGCCGACGGAGCGGTGCCCCTTGAGATCGATCAGGCCGCGGGCGGCGGCGCCGGTGACAAACGCCTTCTCGGCGGCCTCATCGGGCAGCCGGAAGGTGACGTTCATGTCGGAACGGCACTCGGGACGGGCGTGGCCGGCGTAGAAGCCTCCCGAGCGGTCGAGGATGTCGTAGAGCAGCTTGGCCTTCGCCGCGTTGTGCCGCGTCATGCCCGGGAGGCCGCCCATGCGGTCGGCGATCCACCGGCAGACGAGGTTCAGGATGTAGATCGCGAACACCGGCGGCGTGTTCGGCCGCGAGCCGTTCTTGACGAACGTGCGGTAGTCGAGCATCGTCGGCAGGTCGTCACGCGACCGCTCGAGGAGATCCTTGCGGATGATCACGGTGGTCACGCCCGCGATGCCCGCGTTCTTCTGGGCGCAGGCGTAGATCAGCCCATACCGCGAGACGTCGATCGGCCGGGAGAGAAAGTCGCTCGAGCAGTC
>CAXNJC010000346.1:0-3019 GCA_964202525.1 Pirellulales bacterium | reverse complement strand
GCGACGAGCCCGTCGAAGAGCGCGACGGCCGCCGCCGAGATCGCCACTCCGCCGAGAAACGGCAGCCACGCACCGACAAGGCCTCCGAGCCCAAGCGCCGGCCGACTGGGCGCGAGGGTGGCGGGCGGGGGCTCGAACACCGCCTCCTGCTCTGGCTCCAGCGCCGCCGACAAGGACACTGCACGGGGAAAGGATGGTGCCGCGTCGTCGGCGATCGGCGTGCATCTGCCGCGCTCCATCCACAGCCGGCGGTCGGCGATCGCCGCCAGGGCCGGATCGTGCGTGACGATCACGAGCGCGGTTGATCCAGCGGCGCGCAGCCGCGCGAGGATCGCCGCGATTTCACCGGCCGCCAGGGCATCGAGGTCGCCGGTCGGCTCGTCCGCCAGGATCACCGCCGGCTCCGCCGCGAGCGCCCGGGCGAGTCCCACGCGGCGCTGCTGCCCGCCCGAGAGCTCGGCCGGATAGGCGTCCCACCGATCGGCGAGCCCGACCATCCCGAGCAACTCCTCGGCGCGGGCCACCAGCGTGCCCCGCGGCATCCCGGCGAGGACGGCGGGGAGGAGCACGTTGTCGAGAGCCCGCAGGCCCGGGAGGAGCCCGCCATCCTGCAAGAGAAGGCCGATCCGCCTCGCCCGCACGGCACTCGCCTCCCGCGGCGACCGTGTCGGCCATGGGCGGCCGGCGAACCACACCTCGCCGCCCGTCGGCGTGCAGAGCCCGCCGAGCAGGGCCAGGAGCGTCGACTTCCCCGACCCCGATCTTCCGAGGATCGCGACGCACTCCCCCGGCGCGATTGCCAGGCTCACGTCATCAACCGCCGTGAGCGGTCCGCGTCGGGTGAGGTAGGTGACGCTCGCGTGCCGCGCCTCGACGAGCGGGGGGTGGCTCATGCGGCATCGCCCCGCAGGAGCGTCCACGGCTGCCGGCCCGTCACCAGCCAGGCAGCGAACGCGGCGCCCGCGATCGCCGTGATGGCAACCAGTGCTCCGCTCACCGCCGCATACCGCACCAGCTCGGCGAGCGACGGCATCGAGAACGCGATCGCTCGCTGCTCGAGTGCGAATCCGACCGTGCGCACGAACGCTACGATCCCGGCGGCTGCCAGCACGACTCCAGCGATCGACCCTGCGAACGCCGCGATCGCCGCCTCGAGGGCCACCGTCGCCACGATGCCGGCGCGGGTGACCCCCAGCGCGAGCATCATGCCGAGCTCCCGTCGACGCTCCGCGAGCATGCCGGTGTACGCCACGCCCACGAGCACCGCAGGCGCTGCCAGCGCCACGAGCAGCATGACAAGGGAGGTGTCGGCGAGTGTCTTCACGGCCTGGCGAACCGCGATCTGACTGCCGCTGCCCGCGACGAGCTGCACCCCCGGCATCGCGGCCGCGGCGAACCGCAGCTCCTCCGGCCCACGGCCCGCCACGAGCCGCAGCACTGCACCGCTCGGCGACTGCAAGGGCTCCTCGGGAAAACGCCGGCCATCGGCCGTGACCACGTGCGCGGCGGCGAGCCGCCGGGCGGTGTCGGCCCCGAGGAACAACGACCGCTCGAAGGGCCCGGCGCCGGTGAGGCCGAGTCGGCCGTGCACGACGAGCTCCACGCTCTGCACCATGATCCGCTCACCCACCCCCTCCGGCCGCCGCCCCCCGACAAGCACGTCGCCGGCCCCGAACGGGCGTTCGAGCCGCTCCTCCACCCACGGCTGCACGGTGAGGTCGGTGGCGGCATCGAACACCACGACGTCGGTCGGCAGGTGGCCGCTGGCGTCGGCGAGTTTGAGCGTGCGCTGGAGGGCGACGGTCTCCACCATGGGGGCGACCGAGAGCTGCTCGATCGCCTCAGGAGGGATCGTCGCCGCCGAAGGCTCGACCGAGAGCAGCACGGGCGTGAGGTTGGCCGTGACGCCGGCCGGCAGGATCACGGCATCCGCGCCCAGCCGGGCGAGGCTGCGGTCGAGGGAGCGGCCGATCGCCGCATGAAACACGAGCGCCCCGAACGCCGCCGCCCCCGCCAGCGCGATGCCGGCCGCGAGGAAGCCGAGCCGCCACGGGCGGCGGGTCACGTCGATCACCGCCATCCGCGCGAGCACGAGAAGAGACGACCACCTGCCCCCCGCGGTCATACGGTGCAGCTGCGGCTGTACTTCAGCTCTTCCACCTTCGACGGCACGATTACGCAGTCGTGATGCCCGCCGAAGTTGGGCATGTAGCCGACCTGCTCGAGGGTGTCCTGCCGGAACACGAACGCCCCCGCCTCCATCCGCTGAAACCCGGAAAAGATCACGATCGCATACGTGCCGTCGTAGGTGGTGCAGGTGGTCTGGGCGTCGACGCCGACGTTGCGAAACTTCTTGATGATCTTCCAGGTCTTCGTGTCGACCACGACCACGTCCGACTTCATCGGCTTGGGCCGCAGGATCGTGAAGAAGCACTTCGTGCCGTCGATCGAGTAGTTGAGGTGAAACGGCGACGGAAACTCGCCCTGCCATTCGGGATCCTTGACGAACGTCACCCGCTTCCACTTCCGTGGATCCGCGTTGGACGTATCGAACACCGCCACGTTGTTGGCGCGGAGATTGTTCATCATGCAGAGGGTGCCGCCGGCGGGATGGAAGCCCGACTCGTGGATCGGATTGCCGACGGCCGGCAGGTCGACCACCCAGGTGTCGGGCGAGCCCGAGATCTTGGTGAGCGGGAAGTTGTCCTGGATGCCCTCGTTGGCCTGGATGAAGCAGACCGGCTCGAAGTTCGTGCGGTCGACGATGAAGCCGCCCCCACACATCCGCAGCCCCATGAGTGAGTAGCGTCCGGCCGGCTCGTGGAGGCAGAAGTCGAGTCCTGTGAGTCCGCGGGGGTCGTTGCCGGGGATCTGGCCCCGCTCCACCCGCAGCTCGGCCATCGGGGCCATCTCAAAGTTGATCTTGTTGCCGGTGGTGCCCTCGAGGTCGTAGCGGCCAAGGTCGAGACTGGGGGCGAGCCGCGTGAGGACGATCCTGCCCCCCTTGAGCCAGGTGGAA
>CAXNJC010000345.1:0-3024 GCA_964202525.1 Pirellulales bacterium | reverse complement strand
GTCGGGGAGGATCCGGACCGCGAGGGCCTGCTCGAGACCCCGGCCCGCGTCGCCCGCATGTATGCCGAGATGTTCAGCGGCCTCCGCCAGGATCCGCGGGTGCATCTCCGCAAGGCGTTTCAGGAGAAGTACGACGAGATCGTGCTCGTCCGAGACATCGCCTTCAACAGCGTCTGCGAGCACCACCTGCTCCCCTTCATGGGCCACGCCCACATCGGCTACATGCCGAACGGCCGGGTCGTCGGCCTGTCGAAGCTCGCCCGCGTCGTCGAGGTGGTGTCGCACCGGCCGCAGGTGCAGGAGCGGATGACGGAGCAGATCGCCGACCTGCTGGAACACGACCTCGGAGCCAAGGGGGTGGCGGTCGTGGTCGAGGCCACGCACACGTGCATGACGATCCGCGGCGTCCGCAAGCCGGGCAGCCTGTGCGTCACGTCGGCCATCAAGGGCCTGTTTCGGTCCAACGTGTCGAGCCGGGCCGAAGTGATGTCGCTCATCTACGGCAGTCGCCGTCAATGAACATCGCGGGCGCGACGCGGAGCAACGGATGAGGCTGCTTGTTGATTTTCTCTGCCGCTGCGGCTGGGGCCTCGCGGCCGCGCTCGCCGTCACCCCGGCGGCGATGGTGCCGGCGGGCTTCTTCCGGGTCAACCTGCTGGTGGTGCTGGGCATCGCCAGCGTGGCCGCCTTCCTGGCGCGGGCGGAGGTGCCCGGTCCGGCCTGGCTCCTGGCGGTCGCCGCGGCGGCGATCGCGTGGATCGGCAGCATCGCCTGGTACGCCGAACGGATCCGCGGGGGCGTGCTGGCGTGTCGCCTCGCCGCGGTCGTGCTGGCCGCGGCGACGGTGCTCGTGCAGCAGCGGTCGGGCGCGGTGGCGGCCGGCGAGGCACTCGTCTCCGGCCTCGTGGTCGGCCTCACGGTGCACGCGATGCTGCTTGGCCACTGGTATCTCAACGCGCCCGGCATGAGCGTCGACGCGCTGCGGAGAATGATCGACTGGGCCTTGGCCGCGTGGGGCCTGCAACTCCTGCTGTCGGTCGCCGGGGTCGCCTTCGGCGAGCGCCTCGCGACGGCGTCGGGCGGCACGGCCACGGCCCTGCTCGCACTCCGCTGGCTCGCCGGCCTCGTCGGCCTGCCGGTGCTCCTGGTGATGAGCCGCAAAACACTCGAGATCCCCAACACGCAGAGTGCCACTGGTATCCTGTACGTCGCTTGCCTGGCCGCCATTCTCGGCGAGCTCACGTCCCAACTGCTCCACGCCTCCTGACGCCCATGCGGATCACCTACGCCTGCCCGTCGTGCGATTCGACCGTGGCCGTCGACGGCGTCGAGCGGGCGACCACGCTCGTCTGCCCGCGGTGTGCGGCGGAGGTCGAGGTGCCATCCGGCGCGATCGTGTGGGCGGGGCCCGCAGGGGAGCCGGTGGCGGCCGGCGCCGGCGAGCCGCGGCTGAGGCGCTGCCTCGTCTGCCCGTGCAGCGAACTCTTCTCCCGCAAGGACTTTCCGCAGCGGCTGGGCGTCGGGATCGTGGTGGTCGGCTTCGCGGCCAGCTGTGTCACGTGGGCCTGGCGGCTCCTGATCCCGACGTTCGCGATCCTGTTCGGCACGGCGCTCGTCGACGTCGTGCTCTACCTGCTGATGCCCGAGTGCCAGACCTGCTACCGCTGTGGGGCCCGCTACCGCGGCGCGGGCGGGCCGGTCGACGGCTTCGATCTGGAAACGCACGAGAAGCACCGGCAGCAGAAGATCCGGCTCGCCGAGCATTCGGCGGCAGGCCGGTCGCCCGCGTCTCCGACCTGACCCGCGGCGGAGCCCCGCATGGACCAGGAACTCCAGCGGATCGAGGAGGACCTCCGCGGCGTCGTCGCGGGAGACGTCATCTGCGACGATCCGCGGCGGGCCATCTACGCCACCGACGGCAGCCTGTTCCAGGTGTCGCCGCTGGTCGTCGTTCGGCCGAGGTCGGTCGAGGACGTGTCGGCCACGGTCCGCTGGGCGGCGGAGCGGGGCGTGCCCGTGCATGCCCGCGGGGCCGGATCGAGCCTTGCCGGCGGTCCACTTGGTCCCGGCGTGGTGATCGACTGCGCCCGGCACATGCGGCGTGTGGTCGCCACCGGCTCAGACACGATCCGCGTGCTGCCGGGCGTCGTCGATGCCCGGCTCGAGGAGCATCTCGCCCGGCGGGGCCGCACGTTCGGGCCCGATCCCGCCAACGCGGTGACGACCACCGTGGGGGGCATGATCGGCCGCGACTCCTCCGGCAGCCGCTTCCTGCGGCATGGCGCGGTCCGGGGCCGCATCGCCTCCGCGGAGGTGGTGCTCGCCGACGGCTCGGTGGTCGAACTCGCTCCGACGGTGGCCGACGACACGGCCGGCGCGGCGGCGCGGCTCGCCGCCGGCGTGGCCCGGCTCGTCGAGGCCGCCCGTGACGTGATCGCCCGCGACCAGCCCACGACCCGGGCCACCCACGGGGGCTATCGCCTCGCCGACCTCGCGCGGGAGGGGATGGTGGATCTCCCGCGGCTCCTCTGCGGCTCCGAGGGCACGCTGGGCATCGTGACGGCGGCCACGCTCCGCACGGTGCCCGTCGACGCCGCCGCCGCCGTGGGCCTGCTGCTGTTCGATTCGCTCGAGGGAGCGGCCGAGGCGGCCCTGCGGATCCTGCCCCGGGGGCCGAGCGCGTGCGACCTCTTCGACCGGCGCCACCTCGCGCTCGCCCGGGGCACGAAGCCGGCGTTCGACCTGCTGATCCCCTCCGTGGCGGAGGCGGGCCTGCTGGTGGAGTTCGTCGGCGAGGAGCCGGCCGACACCGCGGCCCGGCTCGACGACGCCCTCGGCGCGGCCAGCCGCGGACGCACGGGCTGCATCGACGTGCGGCGGGCCGAGGATGCCTTCGATGCGGCCTTCTTCTGGGAGCTGTCGCGGAACAACGTCTCGACGCTCCACGGGGTGCGGGCCGAGATGCGGCCGATCCCCTTCCTCGAGGACATCGTGGTGCCGCCGGCCACGCTCCCCGAGTTTCTC
>CAXNJC010000344.1:0-3035 GCA_964202525.1 Pirellulales bacterium | reverse complement strand
GGATCGCCGCGACCGGAGAGGCTGCCGGCCGGAGGGGCGACGTCGGAGGGGGCTCGGTGGCCAGGTGGACGGCGGCCGGGGCCACGGGCAGGGGCACGCCCGGAACCGGATCGACAGCGGGCTGGGCGGCAGTCACGGGCGGCTCGGCGCCGAGCGGCGCGGCCGTCTTGGCGAGCAGCGCCTCGAGTTCTTCGCGGGTCGTGGCGCCGTTGATGCGGCCCACTTCGTGACCCTTCACGAGGAGCACAAAGCAGGGCACGCCGGTCACGGCAAAGCGGCGCACCAGGTCGGTTTCGTGGTCGACGTCCACGTGCCGCACCACCCATCCGGCGGCGGCGATCTCGCCCACGAGGGGCGCCATCTGACGGCACGGGCCGCACCACGAGGCTGCAAAGTCGAGCAGGACGACGTCGCCCGAGCGGGCGGCGGCGGCGGGATTCGCCAGAGCCGGTACGGCGAGCACGGTGCAGCACCAGGCGGCGATCCAGGCTGCCGTCGAACGCAGTCGCATCATCGTTCACTCCACTGACCTGGTGCGGCGGTGCCGTCTGCTCGCCCCGGCGGGCCGGCGAGGGGGCGGGATACTGCCCGTGGCGGTAGGGGGCGGCAAGGCCACTTTCGCGATCGGGCCTTTGCCCAGTCGGCCGGCATTTCCTCGATGCCCCATGGATTCCTACAATCCGCGGGCCTTCGTTTCCTCGGCCCCCGCAGTTTTCGCATGCCCTCCTCGCCCCGGCGCCGCATCCTCGTCACTTCGGCGCTGCCGTACGCCAACGGGCACATCCACCTCGGGCACCTGGTCGAGTACATCCAGACCGACGTGTTCGTCCGCTTCCAGAAGCTCCGCGGCCACGAATGCGTCTTCGTGTGTGCCGACGACACGCACGGCACCGCGATCATGATCCGGGCCCGCTCCGAGGGCCGCAGCGAGCGGGAGCTGATCGCCGAGATGCGGGCGGCGCACCTGGCCGACTTCGCCGGCTTCCAGGTGGAGTTCGACCATTACGGCTCCACCGACAATCCGGCCAACCGCCGGCTCTGCGGCGAGGTGTGGCAGGCCCTGCGGGCCCGGGGGCTCGTCGCGAGCCGCGACGTGCAGCAGCTCTACGACGCGACCGCCGGCACGTTTCTCGCCGACCGGTTCGTGAAGGGCACGTGTCCCCGCTGCCGCGCCGCCGACCAGTACGGCGACACCTGCGAGCAGTGCGGCGCCACCTACTCGCCCGCCGACCTCGTCGATCCGGTGAGCACGCTCTCCGGCACGCGGCCCGAGGTGCGGTCGGCCGAGCACCTGTTCGTGACGATCGAGGCCCTGCACGGCTTCCTCGCCGAGTGGACGCGGTCGAGCGGCGCGATCGACCCACGGATTGCCAACTATCTCGCCGGCCACTTTCTCGGCGAGCCGCTCCGCGACTGGGACGTCTCCCGGCCCGCGCCCTACTTCGGCTTCGAGATCCCCGACGCGCCGGGCCACTACTGGTATGTCTGGTTCGACGCCCCGATCGGCTACCTCGCCGCCACCGCCGAATGGTGCGAGCCGCGCGGGCAGGACCTCGCGTCGTGGTGGGGCCGCGGCGGTACCGCCGAGATCCATCACTTCATCGGCAAGGACATCGTCTACTTCCACACGCTGTTCTGGCCGGCGATGCTCGAGGCGGCCGGCCTCGCACTGCCGACGAAGGTCCGCGTGCACGGGTTTCTCACCGTGGACGGCGAGAAGATGTCGAAGAGCCGCGGCACGTTCGTGCTCGCCCGTACGTGGCTGGAGCATCTCGATCCGGCCGCGCTCCGCTACTACTACGCAGCCAAGCTTTCCGGCGGCATCGACGACCTCGACCTCAACCTCGACGAGTTCCAGGCCAAGGTGAACGCCGACCTCGTCGGCAAGGTGGTGAATCTCGCCAGCCGCACCGCCCGCTGGCTGGAGCCGACCGGCCTGGCCGAGCGGTATCCGGACGACGGCGGCCTGTTCGCCCGGGCCGCGGCCGACGGCGCGGAGATCGCGGCCGCCTACGAGGCCGGCGACTTCGCCCGCGCGATGCGGGCGATCATGCTTGCAGCCGACCGCGCCAACGCCTACGTCGATGCCGAGCAGCCATGGAAACTCGCCAAGCAGGGGCCGGAGGCCGCCGCCCGGCTCCGCGACGTGGCCACCGTGGCCCTCAACCTGTTTCGCCAGATCGCCGTCTACCTCGCCCCGGTGCTGCCGGGGCTCGCCGAGCAGGCCGGCGCGCTGGTGGGCGGCCCGATCCGCTCGTGGGACGAGTCGCAGACGCCGCTCGCCGGCCTGCCGGTCGCCCCGTTCACGCCGCTCATGAAGCGAATCGAGCGGAGCCAGATCGACGCGGTGCTGGCGGCCACCAAGGCCGCCGCCGACCAGAGACCGACCCCTTCCGGAGGACCATCGATGGATCCGACCACCGCCCCCGCCGATCCGGGCGACGCCCTCGCCGCCGAGCCGCTCGCAGCCACCTGCACGATCGACGACTTCGCGAAGGTCGATCTCCGCGTGGCGCGAATCGTCGCCGCCGAGGAGGTGCCGGAGGCAAAGAAGCTCCTCAAGCTCACCGTCAGCCTCGGCGGCGACACCACACGGACGGTGTTCGCCGGCATCAAGGGATTCCACGAGCCGGCGGCGCTCGTGGGCCGGCTGGTCGTCGTGGTGGCGAACCTCGCCCCGCGGCAGATGAAGTTCGGCCTCAGCGAGGGCATGGTGGTGGCAGCCAGCGGCGCGGGCGCGGCGGGTGTCTATCTGCTGTCGCCCGACTCCGGCGCCCTGCCCGGGATGCGGCTGCACTGAGTTCACGGCTGACGGGTCATCCCTGGCCCCGTCAGCCTCGGCCCGGGATCGTGAAGCCGAGGTTCACCATGCCGGGCGGGATCGCCCTCCAGGCTCGCGTTTCTGCCCCCAGGAAGCCGCCATCGCGTGAGCGATGCGGGCTGCTGCGGGCCTGTCGGGTGGTGAGGGGCTGCCCGTGCCCCGTCGCCGGACGTTCGCCTCGGCCTTCGTGGCCTCGGCTCACTCGGATGCCGCC
>CAXNJC010000343.1:0-3035 GCA_964202525.1 Pirellulales bacterium | reverse complement strand
TGACGCCCGCCAGGGATACGGCGGTGCCGCTGCGGGTGAGCGTGAAATCGGTGGCATCGACGCCCGTCACGGCCTGGCTGAACTGGACGACCACCGCCGACACCGAGGTGGTGCGGGGGTCGGGCGAGACGTCGATGACGTCGGCCGTGGGTGCGGGGAGAGCGGCGCTTACGGTGAGCCTATAGCCGCCCGTGGTCGAGCCGGCGGTGCCGCTTCCGGCCGTGGCTGCTGCATACGTCGAGTTGCCGTACGACGACACGCCGATGTAGTAGGTGCCGGCCGTGGGCACGGTGTACGACACCAGACTGTCGAACGATCCGCCGGCGTCGTCGTTGGCGGCGAGCTGCGAACCAGACGCAGCGAACACCCGCAGGTAGGAGTCGAGCGACGACGCGGTGGCCAGGGAACTGGCGTCGATGTCGGCGGTGAGCACCGTGCCGGCCGCGAGGGTCACGGCGTAGAGATCGACGTCGGCGGCGTTGTACCTGCCGTCGCCGATCGTGGCCGACACCGCGGCTCCTCCGCCCGACAGGGTCAGCGGCGTGGCCGTGGAGAGCGAGTCGTTCGGCTCACCCGCGCCGGACGGCGGCGGCGGCGGCGGGGGCGGAGGGGGCGGCTCCGTGCCGCCGAGCGCGGCGAGAGCGGCCGACGCGTTCACGAGGCCTCCTGTGGCGACCTTTCCAGCCAGCGCCGCAACCGGCACGGCCGTCGAGAGGATGGCCGAGCGGATCTGGGCCACGGTCGCCTGCGGGTTGGCCGCCGCGAGCAGCGCGACCGTGCCCGCGACGTGGGGCGTGGCCATGGAGGTGCCGCTGTACGACGCATAGCCGGCGTTGGGCACGGTCGAGTAGATGCCCACGCCCGGAGCGGCGACATCGACGGTGGTCGCCCCGTAGTTCGAGAACGAGGCCAGCCGATTGGAGGCGTCGGTGGCCGCCACGGAGATGATGGCGTTGGTCGGGTAGTTCGCCGGATACGAGGGGGTGGTGTCGTTGTTGGTCGCCTCGTTGCCGGCGGCCGCCACGCAGACGATGCCGGCGGTCCCGCCGTTGGTGATCGCGTCTCGGAGGGCCGTCGAGGATCCCCCGCCGCCCCAGCTGTTGTTCGTGGCCACGACGTTCACGCCGAAGGTCTGCCGCATCCGGGTGGCGTAGTTGACGGCCGCGATCGCCCCGCTGGTGGAGCCGCTGCCGTCGGCACCGAGGAACTTCAGCGCCATCAGCGACACGTTCCACGACACGCCGACGACACCCACGCCGTTGTTGCCCACGGCGCCGATCGTTCCGGCCACGTGGGTGCCGTGCCCCTCGTCATCGAAAGGGTCGGCGTCGTTGTTGGCGAAATCCCAGCCGTACACGTCGTCGACGTAGCCGTTGCCGTCGTTGTCGATCCGGTCGCCCGCCACCTCGCCTGGATTCCGCCACATGTTGGCGGCGAGATCGGGATGGCGGTAGTCAACTCCCGTGTCGATCACTCCCACGACGACCGACCGCGACCCGGTGGTCGTGTCCCAGGCCTCGGGCACGTCCATATCGGCGTCGGTCGTGCCGCCCGTCTGCCCGATGTTGTGGAGGCCCCAGAGCCGCGAGTACGACGGATCATTCGGAGTCGCCGCGGTCGTGATCACGAAATCGGGCTCGACGTACCGCACTCCGGGCGTGGCGGCGGCCCAGCCCTGCACCTCGGCCACGCTCGCTGCCGGGGCGCGAAGCGCGAGAAATCCGCCGCCGAGGGAAGTGGCGGTCCAGCCCTGCTTCACCCCCAGCGATGCCGCGTCGGCCCGCACGATCCAGGAGTCGGCCCGGGCCGCCACGGCCCGCCCGTCCCAGTCGATTTCGCGAACTCCCTGACCGACGTCGGCCGCGAGGAGCATCCTCGGCTCGAGCCGCTCCAGCCGGGACAGATGGTCTCTGCGACGACGACTCAGATGGGTGGGCCGGGAGGGGGTCATGGTGACCTCACAAAGGGTAGGGACACGGTCGCGATTCGCCCGCCGCCATGCGGCAAGTATGCGCCATGACCGGTGGCCCGCCCATGCCGATCCCACAACGGACGGCCTGAGGTCGGCGAAAAAGCCAAAGCCAGTGGCGGAAGATCGACTCCAACCGCACGTCGGCCACAGGCTTCGACACGTTCCCGACCGACTCTCTGCCGAGGAGCAGCTTCGTGACGCTCATCGCTTCCCACTTCCGGAAGCCCATCGTGGCAGGCGATCTCCCCAATGGATGTGATCGATCTCAGGCGCGGGCTGCGCGGCCGACGTCGGGGCCGACGTGAGCCCTGCGGGAGCGCGAGCAGGCGCTCCCGCAGGTCGCCCTCACGATCACGCCGAGGCCGAGAGCCGTCGGGGCTCCGACGCGTTGGTTCGGCGCCGGCGGGCCATCCACGCCAGCACCGCGCCACCGACGGCGAGGCCCGCGGTCGCCGAGATCCCGTTCGGCTCGGGAACCTGTACGATCGTGTTCGAGACCGAGAGTACCGAGCCGCTGGCGCTCAGGGTGATCGTGTCTCGAACCCAGATCGACTGAATCGCCGGCAGCGCGACGGTGGAGCCGGCTGCTCCGTCGATCACGGACAGCGCCCAGGTTCCGCTGCCGGGCGTCGGATTGGCCTGGAGGTCGGCGAGGCTCGCGAAGATGTCCTTGTAGGTCACCGCGGTCGCGCCGGAGAAATCCTGGTCGAGCGAGATCGTTGCAAACACGTCGCTCGACGAAATCGCCACTTCGTAGGCGATCGTCAGGTTCTGTGGGCCGATGTAGTCGCTGAGTCCGTCGATGCTCAGCGTCTCGGAATTCTGCGGGAGATTCGAGGAGATCGTCACGAGTTCGTCTCCTGTCCAGCCACCGCTCGAGGCGATGTATGTGAACGTCTTGTCGGCCGCGACTTGCATCGGGTTGGCAATCCAGTCGGCGATCGAGCCGACGAACACGCTCGCGGCCTGCGCGGCGCCCGCACCCATCAGCACCGCCGCTGCAACGACCGTCCGGAAAAGAAAACGTCTCATGGGGGATTCTCCTGTGGCGATCGGCCGGGTT
>CAXNJC010000342.1:0-3037 GCA_964202525.1 Pirellulales bacterium | reverse complement strand
CCACCGGGAACCAGGTGACCGACCCAGCCGTGATGGGCCAGCCGCGGAAAACGCGGCGCACCCTGCGGGTGGATCAGGTCGATTCGGCGTTCCAACTCCCGGCCAGGCGGCTCACGAGTGCGGTGACCGTCACCGCGGCTCCTCGGCCGACGGGGGATTGCATTGCAGACCGCGTGCCAAACCAGCCCAGCGGCTCGAAAAAGTGGCATGAACGGCAGAAACGCCGCAGAAGACCGACTTTTCCCGCGGGAGGAGCCGCTGGCGTGGCCGCTGAACCTCCTCACCACATCGGGGATGTCGGCTCGGACAGGGTCCGTGAGCCCTTCAGGACGGTGCGGGGGCCACGGCCTTTCCCCGCGGTCGGTCGTGGGGTACGGTCGCGTCCGACGGGTGGTTCACCGCGGGCCCCGAGTGGTTTCCCGCGAACCCGCCCGCGTCGTCTTGAACCCCCCCCACCACCGCCCCAGGGAGTCTCCATGTCGTCCCGCAGGAAGATCGTCGCCGGCAACTGGAAAATGAACCTCGACCGCGCCCAGGCGAGGAGCCTCGCGGAGGCGGTGGCGAAACGCTCCCGCGAGGCCGGCTCGACGGACCTCGTGCTCTGCCCGCCGGCCGTGTACCTCGACGCCGTCGCCGCGGCGGTGGCGAACGGCCCCGTGGCCCTCGGCGGCCAGACCGTTCACGACAAGGCGAGCGGGGCGTTCACCGGCGAGGTCGCGCCGCCGATGCTCGTCGACCTGGGGTGCCGCTACGTGATCGTCGGCCATTCCGAACGGAGGACCTTGTTCGGGGAGACCGACGCGATCGTCAACGCCAAAGCCAAGGCGGCCTTGGCGGCCGGCCTGACGCCGATCGTGTGCGTCGGTGAGACGCTGGAGGAGCGCGAGGCCGGACGCACGGGCGACGTGGTGACCGCGCAGGTGCGTGGGTCGCTCGCCGGGCTCCCGCCAGCCGATGTCGCGGGCCTGGTGATCGCCTACGAGCCGGTCTGGGCCATCGGCACCGGCAAGGTGGCCACGCCCCAGCAGGCGCAGGAGGTGCATGCCCTGATCCGACGGGTGGTCGGAGAACTGACCTCGCCGGACGTGGCCGGTCGGGTGCGCATCCAGTACGGCGGCAGCGTGAAGCCCGACAATGCGGCCGACCTGGCGGCTCAGGCGGACATCGACGGGGCGTTGGTGGGCGGGGCGAGCCTGAAGGCCGACGACTTCCTGGGGATCGCCGCGGCGTTCGGCCGCTGATCGCCACCGCACGCCCGCCCCACGAAATCGAGGTCGGGGTAGCCTGTGGCGTGGCCTTGGGCTACGCTCTTCGACGTCCGTCGCTCTCTCCCTCGCCGCCGATGTTTCGGAGTCCGTGCCGTTCATGTCCACGCTCGTTCGCTTCGGATTCGGGTTTCTGCTGGTCTTCTCCGCGCTGTTCCTGATCGCGCTCGTGCTGATCCAGCGCGGGCGGGGTGGCGGCCTCGCAGGCGCTTTCGGAGGTGCGGGTGGGCAGAGCGCCTTCGGCACGAAAGCCGGAGACGTGTTCACCAAGATCACGGTCGTCGTCGCGGCCTGCTGGATTCTGCTCTGCATCCTCGCCGTCAACATGCTCGGCCGCAGCGAGTCGCTCTTCAGCCCGACGCTCGGCGGATCGGCGGGGCAGGCGGTGCCTTCGCGGACGCCCGCCGCCGACGCCGGGCCGGCTGGGGAGGCCTCGTCCGCTGGGGCGGCCGCCACGACCGGCTCGTCGGCGCCGGCCGTTGCCCCGGTGAGCCCGCCTGCGGCTCCCGAGGGAGCCGGGGCCGAGGCCAAGTAACCACCGCGAGCCGAGAGCCATGGCCCTGAGCATGACGGGCTGCGGGGTCGGCGTCGCTGCCGACGGCGACGGGTCCGTCCGCGTCGAGGTCCGCGGCGTCAACGGCCGTCAGTTGAAGATCACGATCCGCAGCCGGGACGCGCTCGCGGCCCTGGACAGCCGCGTCGAGGCCGCTGTTCGGCACCGCGTCCAGCGGGGCACGCTCCATGTCACGGTCGAGGCCACCGGTCCCGCCGGCCGTGGCGGCCGCCGCCTCGATCGGCATCAACTCGCGAGCTACCTCGACGAGCTCGAGTCGTTCTGCGCGTCACGCAGCCTGCCGCTGCCGGCTGCCGTGGACGGCATCCTCGGCCTGCCGGGCGTGGTGCTCGACGCGCTGCCCGACAGCGCGGCCGTCGAGCGGACGTGGCCGCTGGTCGAGCGGGCGGTCGTGGCGACCCTCGACGGTTTCGACGCGATGCGCCGCCAGGAGGGCCAGGCCCTGGCGGCCGACATGCGGGCCACCTGCGGTGAGATCCTGACGCTGGTCGAGGCGATCCGGAGCCGCGTGCCGGACGTGGTCACCGGCTACCGGGAGCGGCTCGTGGAGCGGGTGACAAAACTGCTCGCCGACGCCTCCGCGACCCTCGCGCCGGCCGACGTCGCCCGTGAGGTGGCGCTCGTCGCCGATCGCACCGACGTCACCGAGGAGCTCGTGCGGCTGGCCAGCCACGTCGACCAGTTCTCCAGGCTGCTCCAGGAGGAGTCGCCTGGTCGGTCTCTCGATTTCCTGGCCCAGGAGATCGGCCGGGAGGCGAACACCGTCGCCTCCAAGTCGCTGGACGTCTCGATTGCCCACGCGGTGGTGGACATCAAGACCCGGGTCGAGCGGCTGCGGGAGCAGGCGCAGAACATCGAGTGAGCGGCGGCGCACACCGCGGCTTTTCAAGCCCCGGCCCGCTGCGGTAGAACATCGGGATGGAAGACCGCCCGGGAAAACTCGTCGTCATTTCCGGACCCTCCGGGGTCGGCAAGACGACGCTGCTGAGGCGGCTCCTGACCGACCATCCGGACCTGGTGCCCAGCGTGTCGGCGACGACCCGGCCGCCGCGAGCCGGTGAACGCGACGGCGTCGACTACCACTTCCTGACACTCGACGAGTTCGAGCAGCGGCGGGCCGAAGGCCGGTTCCTCGAATGCTGCCGCGTCTACGGCCGCCAGCACTGGTACGGCACGCTCGTCGACGAGGTGACGCCTC
>CAXNJC010000341.1:0-3041 GCA_964202525.1 Pirellulales bacterium | reverse complement strand
ATGGCCGGAGCGATCGCGGCTGCGGCGGCGACGAGGTCGTCGTAGGTCAGATCCGGGAACGAGCGGCGCGGGTGCACGTTGCCCGGCTTCTCTGCGGTCGCTTCAAGCACGCCCGCCAGCGCGGCGCACCACCCCCGGCTTCCCGCGGGGCAGGCCAGGCCCGCCACGGCCCGCGCCGCACCGGGTGTGACGGTCGTAGCGATGAGAGCGACGATGTGAGGAACTCGTAAGGAGCGGCGCGGCGTGCGCGGCGCGTCCAAGAGTACACTTCCCGAGACGGCATGGAACGACGGCACGAGCGAGACCAAGCATGGCGACGGTGGGCAGCGAATCGACGGGCACGACCTTCGGGCCGGAGTGCTTCATCAACCGGGAGCTGAGCTGGCTCGACTTCAACCAGCGGGTGCTCGAGGAGGCCGAGAACCCCGACAACCCGCTGCTCGAACGGCTGAAGTTCTTGGCCATCGTGAGTTCGAACCTCGACGAGTTCTTCATGGTCCGCGTGTCGGGACTGCGGGAGCAGGCCTTCGGCGAGAGCGCGCCGCAGGACTACTCGCCCGACGGCATGACGGCGCTGGCGCAGCTCAAGGCGATCGCCTGCCGGACGCAGGAACTCGTCGCCCGGCAGTATCGCTGCCTCCGCGACAGCGTCGGCCCGGCGATGGCGGCCGAGGGGTTCCGGCTCCTCCGTTACGCGGCGCTCGATTCCGGGCAGCGGGAGCAGGTCGACCGCTTCTTCCGGGAGCGGGCCCTGCCGATTCTCACGCCCATGGCGGTCGATCCCGCGCATCCCTCGCCCCGCTACCACAACCGCGGCCTGTACCTTGGCGTGATGCTCCACCGGGGCGAGGGGCTGGGCCCGAAGCGCATGTTTGCGGTGGTGCAGGTGCCGCAGGTACTCCCGCGGATCGTAGGCGTCGCCGGTGGCGAGCCGGGAACCTTCCCCTTCGTGCTCCTCGAAGACGTCGTCTCGGCGCGGCTGCCCGAACTGTTCGGCGGTTTCGCCGTCGAGTCGTGGACCGCCTTCCGCATCACCCGTGACAGCGACGTCGACCTTCTCGAGCAGGAGTCGGACGACATGCTCAAGCTGATCGAGGACCGCATCAAGGCGCGGCAGCGCGGCCAGGCGGTGCGGATCGAGATCGCGTCGAAGGCCGACGACGCGCTCGCGGAGATGATCATCGACGAGGAAGGGCTGCAGGGCTCCGCCCGCAGCCAGTGCGACGACTACAGCGAGGTCTACCGGATCGATGGGCCCCTCGACCTGACGTCGCTCTGGGAGCTCTACAAGCTGCCGGGATTCGACCGGCTTCACGACAAGCCGTTCACCCCGCGGATTCCCCGCGGCCTGGAGCGCCGCAGCCCCGACATGTTCGCGGCGATCGCGCAGCGGGATATCCTCCTGCACCATCCCTACGACTCGTTCGATCCGGTCGTCGAGTTCGTGACCACCGCGGCGGCCGACCCCCGCGTGCTGGCCATCAAGCAGACCCTCTACCGCACCAGCGGCGATTCCCCCATCTCCCGGGCCCTGATGGCGGCGGCCGAGTCGGGCAAGCACGTCACGGCGCTGGTCGAGCTGAAGGCCCGGTTCGACGAGGCGAACAACGTCAGCTGGGCGCGGCAGATGGAGCGGGCCGGCGTGCACGTGGTGTTCGGGTTTCTCGACCTGAAGACCCACTGCAAGGTGTCGATGGTCGTCCGTCAGGAAGGACAGAGCCTGCGGCGGTACGTCCATCTGGGCACGGGCAACTACAACCCGACGACGGCGCTCTCCTACACCGACCTCGGCCTGTTCACCGCCGACGAGGCCATGGCGGAAGACGCGTCGGCGCTGTTCAACCTGCTCACGGGATACTCGCAGGGGCACGCGTGGCAGCGGCTGATCGTGGCCCCCAACGACCTCCACCGGCGCACGATCGAGCTGATCCAGGAGCAGGCGCGGCGGGCGGAGGCGGGGCAGCCGTCGCGGATCTTCGCCAAGCTCAACGCTCTGGTGGACCACCGGGTGATCGAGGCGCTGTACCGGGCGAGCCAGGCGGGAGTGCCGATCGACATCGTCGCCCGGGGCATCTGCGGGCTGCGGCCCGGGGTGCCGGGCTTGAGCGAGACGATCCGCGTGCGGAGCGTGATCGATCGATTCCTGGAGCACAGCCGGGTGTATGTGTTCGGCCCGGACGACGACGCGCGGGTGTTCCTCTCGAGCGCGGACTGGATGCCCCGCAACTTCTTCCGGCGTGTCGAGGTGATGTTTCCGGTGCTCGCGCCGGAGCTCTCGGACCACATCCTCCGCGAGATCGTGCCCGTCTACCTCGCCGACAACGTGCGGGCCCGCAGGCTCGACCCCGACGGGATCTGGCGGGTGCTGTCCCCCGGCGACGGGCAGCCGGCGCGGCGGTGCCAGCACGAGTTTCTGGAGCCGCGGTCGGCCGGGCTCGATGCCGACGGCGCGCCGGCGGCGTGAGCCGCGGCCTCGCCCGCGGCCGCCCGTGGGAAAAAGGCCATGGATGGCTTCTTCCGCCGCTCGTTAGAATCTCGCCGTTCGCTTCCCTGCCTGCGGAGAGCCCGTTTCGATGGCGGAAGACCACTACCAGACGCTCGGCGTGCCGCGGACCGCGTCGGCCGAGGACATCCGCAAGGCCTACCGCGAGCTCGCCCGCAAGTACCACCCCGACCTGCATCCTGACGACGACGTCGCGAAGGAGAAGTTCAAGCAGGTTCAGGCGGCGTTCGACGTGCTCAACGATCCCAGCAAGCGGGAGATGTACGACCGCTACGGGAGCTCGTTCGAGGGCGTGGGGGGCGGCGGGCCCCGGGGCTGGAGCGGCGGGCCGTTTCCGGGAGGCGGTTTTCCCGGCGGGGGCAACGCCGAGATCGACCTCGAGAGCCTCTTCGGGGGCGGGGGCGGCTTCGAGCAGCTCTTCGGCGGCCGTGGACGCGGGACGACCGCCGGGGGACGTCGCCGTCGGCCGACCCAGGCGGCGGGCGCCGATGTCACCGCCCGGATCACGATTCCATTTCGACTCGTGATCGACGGCGGC
>CAXNJC010000340.1:0-3043 GCA_964202525.1 Pirellulales bacterium | reverse complement strand
AGGTAGCCGTAGGGGAACCTGCGGCTGGATCACCTCCTTTCTAAAGGAAACCGCCAAACCGGCCTGGTTCATCCAGCGTCCGCGGAGGCCATCAGCGAGGTAATCCGCAGTTCGCAAGAACTGCGTGATCACCGACGCTGAATGTGGAGTGATCGCGAGCCGCCAAAAGAGATCGGTGATGACGGATCCAACGCCGTCATCGCGAAACTGCCAAACCATCCTGGATCATGTGACCCGGTGGGGCTTCCGAGCCCCACCGGGTTTTTTTATGCGCGTGGGCATCCGTGCATTAAAACTAGCCCGGTGGTGGTAACAACTCATGGCGGCAGTCTCGATGAATGGTGGGCACATGTGGAGCGTGATGGGGCGGTACCGGTGGGGCTTGGTCGCGGTGGCGTGTGGCGGCGTGCTGCCCTGGGCCGTCGCAAGCGGTGCCGATGATGTGTGGGAAATTCGCGGCCAGTTCCGGGCCGTCGTCACAGGCTCCGCGGATCTTGTCGTCTTGGAACTTCCCGATGGCCGTCGGCTGGAAGTTCCGTTGGCCGCCATGACCGAGGCGTCTCGCGATCGGGCTCGCCGGCAGGGGAGCGATCAGGCGGGCACGCCGGCGTCAGGCACCGCTGCCGTTGGCGGGGCCGGTCGCACGGCCCCGGTCGCCGACCTGGCGGCACAGATCGAAGCCGTCGCCTTGACGTGTCGCCATCCGCGAGACGTCGCCGCCATGTGTCGTGTTCTTCTGGCCGATCCGTCGGTCACGAGCACGCAGGCCGCGGAGATTCAGGACAGCCTCGATCGCTGGACCGCCCTGGCGAAGGAAGGCAGGGTGCGCCGCGACAAGGTCTGGGTGTCGGCCGAAGAGGTGGAGAAGGGCAATCGGGAGGCCGAGTCGCTCGTCGAGCACGCAGTCGAACTCATGAGGCTCGGCAACGCAAAACTCGTCATGGAGTCGCTCGAGAAGGCGAGTCGGGTTGGAGTGACTTCGGTGCGCGGCGACTTTCTGGCCGCCATGCTGCTGCTGTTGCAGCGCGTGCCCGATTTCGCGGGTGCCGCCGACCACTTCGCCGAGGTGCTGCAGCGGCAGCCTGGAAACGCCGCCGCGCTGAACAACCTCGCGGTCTGCGAGGTCATGGCCCGCCGCCCCGACCTCGCGGTCCGTCACTTCCGCAAGGCGTTGAACTGTACGGCCAACGGGCAGGCGGTCGTCGACAACGTCGGGTTTACGGTGGCCGCGGCCAATATTCCGCGTACGACGGGGCCGAAGATGTCGGCGAAGGCGCTCGACGAGTTCAATGGCTTGTACCGCACCATGGCCCAGGAGTTGGGGATGAAGGCGCGGGCGGAGGCGGGGGGGCTCACGTTTCTGGGCCTGAGGGGCGAAGCGTGCGCGGCCTCGAGGCTGACGCCCTCGGAAGCCATCAGTCTTGCGGGAGATGCCGCGAGCGAGGCTGCTCGGGAGGGTTCCTGGCTCGGTGTGGTTGTCGCTCCGGGTCGGGTCGTCACGGTCGCCGACGCGGTTCTCTCCGGCGGACGGCTGACGGTGACGACCTCGGGCGAACGCACCATCCCGCTCGAGGTCCAGGAAGCGGCGCTCGTCGACGGGAGTGGGTTGGCGATCATTGAGTGCACGGGACTGAAGGCCGAGCCGTTTTCGCTTGCTTCGGCTCCTGAGGCGCGAGGTGCTGCCGTGCGGGCCCTCGGTGGCAGGCGGAAGCCGCTGCTGGTGATCGAGGAGGTCGCGGCCTCCGGGAAGGTCGCTGCGACCGCTGTGTCCTCGGACGCCGTGGTGCCCCTGGTGATTCACGACGCGGCGATTCCGGATGAAGTCGGCGGTGGCCCGATCTGCGACGAAGGGGGGCGGCTGGTCGGCATCTCCGTGCCGCTCCCGGTCATGGAAGGGTACGAGCGAGCGCGGGCGGGTGTCGCGGCGGCGGTGCTCGAGACGCTCGGACTGCCATTCGCGGAATCAGCGGCCGCCGGCAAGCCTCTATCGGCGGAGGATCTCGAGAAGCGAATCAACGAAGGCACCGTGATCGTCTCCATCCGCCGCGATCCCGAGCCCTCCCCGCCCCCCGCTGGCGAGCGTGCGGCGGATCCCGCCACGGAGCCGAGCCCGCCCTGATCGTGGGCATGCTTGCGAGTGGTCGCCCGCGGTCCGTACACTTTTGGCGTTGTTGCCGCGGGCGTTCAGCCCAAAACTTGCTGGAATCAGATGAACCGAACGTCGTTGGCCGGTGGGCATCCTGTTGCCGGTGTTGTTCCTCCGGCGGTCGCTGAGGCGACCGTTATGACGGTCTGGCCGTCCGTGGCCTCGACGGGGCTCGGGCAGGCGCTCGGCAGGCTCTATCGCCTGAAGGGCGGATTCGGGCCGCTGTCGATCGGCCGCATGGCCCTCCTGGCCACGATCCCGGTCGGGCTCATGCTCTACCTGTCGATGCGGTTGCCCTGGGCGATTCGCCGCTACCGGCTCACGAACCGGCGGGTGATGATCGAGCGAGGCATCAACCCGAAGGTCGAGCAGTACGTCGACCTCGACCGCTTCGATGCCGTCGACGTCGTCGTGGGCCCGGGGCAGGAGTGGTATGCCGCCGGTGACCTCGTGTTCCGTCGCGGTCAGATCGAGACGCTGCGGCTTTCCGGCGTGAGCCGGCCGGAGTCGTTTCGCCGCACGTGCCTCGAGGCTCGGCAGGCCTACGTCTCGGTCGCGGCCGCCTGCGGCGAACCGGTCGGCGCGGCCTGAGTCGGTTCGGTCCGGGCGGATGTTGCTCTTGCGGCCCGTTCACGCGGGTCGCCGGCCCGCCACGGGGCCGCGGATGGTGATGGCGGCGGTGATCGCCGCGCGGGCTGCGTCGTCGAGAGAGCACCGCAGCGCGCGGGCGTTCTCGAGCACCTGCTCCGGTGACGTCGCTCCGAAGAGCACGCTCGTGATCCCCGGCTGCTCGGCCGTCCACGCGAGCACGAGATCGGCGAGGTGGCAGCCCAGCCGGGCGGCCACCGGCCACAGCGCGTCGACAAAGTCGAGGGTGCGGTCGAACTCCGCCCCGTT
>CAXNJC010000339.1:0-3044 GCA_964202525.1 Pirellulales bacterium | reverse complement strand
CGAGATCGCCCCGCCGGTGCCGCGGCTCACGCTCTCGATTCCGCGGATCGACCGCTTCTCGCAGACCAGGCAGACCGTGTTCGTGCCCCGGGGCAACCGCTACGCCGTGCTCGTCAACGCCGCGCGGACCAACTTCGACGGCGACCTCGTGCTCGACGGCAGCAGCCTGCCCGCCGGCATCACCATGACCGCCCCGCCCATCAAGGCCGGCCAGGTGCAGGTGCCGGTGGTGTTCGAGGCGGCGGCCGACGCGACGATCGGCGGCCGGCTCGTCGCCTTCGAGGCCCGGCAGGTGAGCGAGCAGGATCCCGAGGGTAAGGCCGGCATCCGCGGCCGCTTCGAGAATGCCGCCGACTTCGTGCTCGGCGATCCCAACAACGCGGTGCACTACTCGGCGCGGGTGGCGAAGCTGGCGGTCGCCGTCGTGGAGGCGGTCCCGTTTTCGATCGAGCTGGTCCCGCCGCAGGCGCCGCTCCTGCGAAACGGCGGCCTCGATCTCCGCGTGGTGGTGAAGCGCGAGCCGGGCTTCGACAAGCCGGTGACGGTGGAGTTTCCGTACCGGCCGGGGGGCGTGAGCGCCGCGCCGTCGATCACGATCCCGCCGGACAAGACCGAGGCGGTCTACCTGGTGAATGCCGACGGCAAGGCGGCGACGGGCAGCTGGCCGGTCTACGTGATCGCCGGCGGCGACATCGGTGGCACGGCCTGGGTCGCCTCGGCCCCGGTGACGCTCCAGGTGGCCGAGCCGTTCACCACCGCCACGCTCAAGCGGGCGGCGTGCGAGCAGGGCCAGGAGGCCAGGATCGCGTGCGCGCTGACCCATGCCCGGCCGTTCGAGGGCCAGGCCACGGCCCGACTGCTCGGCCTGCCACCGGAGACGACCGCCCCCGAGCTCACGTTCACCACGGACACCGCGGAGCTCGTGTTCCCCGTGACCACGACCGGCAACAGCCCGCCGGGCAACCACAAGTCGGTGGTGCTCGAACTCGTCACGCCGGTCGGCGGTGAACCGACCCGGATGAATGCCGGCAGCGTCGAACTGAAGATCATGAAGCCGCAGGGCCCGCCGCAGCCCGCGACACCGCCCCCCGCGCAGCAGGCTGCCAAGCCCCTGTCGCGGCTCGAGCAGCTCCGCCAGCAGGCGAAGGGAGGCACGCCATGAATTGCTCACCGTCACGGGCGGCCGCGGCCGCCCTCGCGGCATGGACGGTCGCGATCGCAGCCGCCGACGCCGCCACGCTGCGGGTGTTCCCGCCGGCCGTGCATCTCTCGACGGCCCGGGATCGGCAGTCGCTCGTGGCCCAGCTCGTCGAACCCGACGGGCTCACCCGCGACGCGACCGGCGCGATGACGGTGACGGTGGACGACGCGGCGAAGGTCCGCCTCGACGGCCGCACGCTCGTCGCGCTCGCCGACGGCGACACCGCCGTGACCGTCTCCGTCGGCGACCAGAAGGTCTCGGTGCCGGTGCACGTGGAGCAGGCCGGCCAGTCGCCCGACCTTAGCTTCCGCGTCGACGTGATGCCGGTCTTCATGCGGCACGGCTGCAACGCCGGCAGCTGCCACGGCTCCGCGCGTGGCAAGGACGGCTTCCGGCTGTCGCTGTTCGGCTTCGATCCCGAGGCCGACTACCATCGCCTGACCCGCGAGCAGCCGGGGCGGCGCGTGAATCTCGCGCTGCCGGCCGAGAGCCTGCTGCTGACGAAGGCCACCAACGCGGTGCCGCACACCGGCGGGGCGCGGCTCAAGGCGGGTGACGACGCCTACACCACGCTCGAGCGGTGGCTGGCGGCCGGCGCCCGCAACGACCCGGCCCCGACGCCGGCGGTGGTCGCCGTCGAACTCCATCCGCCCGGCGCGGTGCTCGACGGGCCGGGAGCCACGCAGCAGTTCTCGGTGCTCGCGAAGTACGCCGACGGAACGGACCGCGACGTCACCCCGCTGGCGGTCTTTCTCTCGAGCAACGACGCGTCGGCGAGGGTCGATCCAGCCGGACTGGTGACGGCCGGGATTCGGGGCGAGGCATTCGTGATGGCCCGGTTCGAAACCCACACCGTCGGCGCCGACGTGATCTCCCTGCCCAAGGGGCTCGCGTACGACTGGTCGCCGCCCGCCGATGCCGGCCGGATCGACCGGCTCGTCGACGCCAAACTCCACACGCTCCGCATCGTCCCCTCGGAGCCCTGCAGCGACGAGGAGTTTCTCCGCCGGGCCAGCCTCGACATCTGCGGCGTGCTCCCCACCTCCGACGAGTACCGCTCGTTCGTCGCGAGCCCCGATCCCGACAAGCGGGCGCATCTCGTCGACCAGCTGCTGGCGCGGCCCGAGTTCGTCGACCTGTGGGTGATGAAGTGGTCGGAACTCTTGATGATCCGCACGGTGCCGAACCAGGTCAGCTACAAGGCGATGCTCCTCTACTACGGCTGGCTCCAGGACCGGATCCAGGCCAACACCCCGATCGACGCCCTCGTCCGCGAGCTCGTCGCCGCCAAGGGAGGCACCTTCTCCGCCCCCGCCACCAACTACTTCCAGCACGAGCGGGACACCCTCAAGACCGCCGAGAACGTGGCCCAGGTGTTCATGGGCATGCGGATCCAGTGCGCCCAGTGTCACAATCATCCCTTCGACCGCTGGACGATGGACGACTACTACGGGTTCGCCAACTTCTTCGCCCAGATCGGCCGCAAGCAGGGGGAGGATCCGCGGGAAACGGTCGTGTTCAACTCCGGCGGCGGCGACGTGAAGCACCCGGTGGGCGGCCGCGTGGTGGCCCCGAAGTTCCTGGGCGGTGCCGCGCCCGACCTCGCCGGCCGGGATCGCCGCGAGGTGCTCGCCGCGTGGCTGGCATCCCCCGCCAACCCGCACTTCGGCCGCAACCTCGTCAACATCGTGTGGGCCCACTTCTTCGGCCGCGGCATCGTGGATCCCGTGGACGACGTCCGCGTGAGCAACCCGCCGGTCAACGAGCCGCTCCTCGACTCGCTGGCCCGCGGCTTCGTGGAGTCGGGCTACGACTTCAAGAAGCTCGTCCGCGAGATCTGCAC
>CAXNJC010000338.1:0-3063 GCA_964202525.1 Pirellulales bacterium | reverse complement strand
CTGCCACCGCACCCGCACGCGCACCAGCGGACCGCGGGCGGGCACGTAGTCGGGGTCGTAGGAGACCGGGGCGCCCGGTTCGAGCCCGATCGCGAGCAGGGCCGCGTGAACGAGTCGGGCCGGCGCGTCGGTGGCCACCACGGCCTCGTGCTCCTTGGAGCCGCGCGGGCAGGCGAAGACCTCGATCACGCCCCGGTCGAGCGCGATGCCGCCGCCGACCAGCACCTCGCGCCGTTGGCGATCGACCCAGACATCGTCCGTGGGCGAGAGGCGGATCAGGTCCGGGTGCCGATCCGGCCGCGGCGTCGGCACCGCGACGGCGGGGGCCGAGCCGCTTTCCTGCGCGGCTGCTGCGAGCCCAGGCAGGACGGCGAGCAGGACCACCGCGACGAGGCTGTGGGCAACCGGGCACGGAGGGAGGAGGCGGTTCATGGCAGGTGACACGTCGAGGCGGCCGCGGCCGGGGAGGCGCGTGGATCGGGCTGTTCCTCCCCGATACGATACCCGCCACCCACTGTCGGTCGCGACCGGCAGCGAACGACCACTCCCCGTCGCGCCCAAGCGAGGCCCGCATGTCAGCGTCAGACCCCGTGCTCTCGACACCCTCTCCGCCACGCCGCCGCGGTGGCACCAAGCGCGGCCGCGCGGCCGCGGCCTCCGGCGAGTTGCGACGCCCCGCGGCGTCGGGGCGGCGTGCCGAGGCTCCTCCCGCGGTCTCCGGGAAGGCGACCGTGCAGCGGATCAGCGCCCTGGCGGCGCTCGCGGAATCGCTCGAGTCGCGGGATGAGCTTCGGGCGCTCGCGGCGCATGTTCGCCGCGGCTCCGGGGACGCCCAGCGCATGGCCTTCTGCGAGGCGGCGATCGGCGACTGCATCGACGAAGCCGTGCGGTCGGACTCGCAGACGGAGCGGTGGCTGCGGTGCGAGGCCGCAACCTGGGCCGTCGCCTGGCTGGCCCGCACGCGGCGGGCGGGCGGTTCGGCCGGACGACTCCTCGAGCGGCTCGTGGGACAGGCCCGCGGGGCGCAGCCGCTGCTCGCCAGGGGCGACACCCAGCCCGCCGCGTTCGTACTGGTTGTGGCACGGCTGTTCCGCGACGTCGAGGCCTGCCGCTGCCTCGAAGATTCGGCCACCTCCGCGCTCGTCTCCGACATCGAACGGCTCGCCACCCCGGCCGGCGTCATCGCCGTGTCGGACTCGCGGGCGATGATCGACCGCGTGGTCCGGTGGACCGCCATCCGGGAGGTCGCGCTGGCCACCGGTGAGCCGGCATGGCCGCAGGCCACGGAGCGTCGCTGGAAGGCGGCCGCCACCTCGGCACTCCGACTGCTCGGCGGAGGCGGCCGGGCCCTCGCCGGTGCCGGCCGGCTGCCAGAGTGCTTCACCGCGCCGTTGCTCGCCGCCGCCGCGGAGCTCGGCGGTCGGCGTCGCCGGACCATCGAGCGGCTGCGGCGCAATCGCCGCGATGACGGCCTCCGCGCGGGCGACCTGGGCCGCGACCTGCACGACCCCGAAGCGGCGATCGCGATCCTCCGCACCGGCTGGGGCCGGTCGGGCGTCCGCGTGCTGCTCGATTACCGCCACGCCGTGCCGCGGCTCGAGATCGCGGTCGCCGACCGCCTGGTGGTGGACGGCCCGTGGCAGTGGGAGGCGTGGGCCGCCGGGCGCGCCCTCGAAGCCGAGGGCCGCTGGACCGTGTCGTGCTTCGAGTCGGACCGGAAGGCGACGTTTCTCGAGATCACGGCTCCGCTGACCGGCGGCCTCCAACTCGAGCGGCAGGTCGTGCTGCTTCCGAGGGACGGCGTGCTGGTCTGCGCCGACGCGATCACTGCATCCGGGGCCGCGATGCCCGCGGACCTGCGGTACCGCGGCATGCTCACGCTCGGTGCCTCCCTCGACGCGGTGCCCGAGGAGGAGACGACCGAGGTGGTCCTGTCGGACACCGACGTCCGGGCCGTCGCACTACCCCTCGCGGTGCCGGAGTGGCGCGGCGGGGCGCGGGGACGACTCGACGCGGTTGATGGAGGGCTCGTGCTCACGCAGGAGGGCCGTGGCGGCCGGATCTACGCTCCGCTGTGGCTCGACTGCACGCCGGCGCGGATCGGGCGGCCGCGGACCTGGCGGCAGCTGACCGTCGCGGAGACCCGCCAGCAGGTGCCGGAGGCCACCGCCGTCGGATTTCGCGTGCAGGCCGGCGTCGAGCAGTGGCTGCTCTACCGCTCGCTCGACACGCCGCGGAATCGCACCCTGCTGGGGTGCAACGTGTCGTGCGAGTTCCTGCTGGGCAGGCTGAAGAACAGCGGAGAGATTGCCCGCACCCTGGAGATCCAATGACTGACCGTGCCGGCGGTGACGCCGTGGGCCGACGGGTGCAGGCCAACGTCGCTTCCGTCAGGCAGCGGATCGCAGACGCCTGTGAGCGGGCCGGCCGCTCGCCCGCCGGCGTGCGGCTGATCGCGGTGACGAAGTACGTCGACGCCGCCGTGGCGCGGCACGTGGCAGCGGCGGGATGCCTCGATCTCGCGGAGAGCCGTCCGCAGCGCCTCGCCGACATGGCCGTCGCGCTCGTCGACGTACGGCCGCCCATCCGCTGGCACCTCGTGGGCCATCTGCAGCGCAACAAGGTCCGCAAGACGCTCCCCTTCGTCGCGGTCATCCAGACGCTCGACAGCCAGCGGCTGCTGCAAGCGATCGAAGCCGACGCGGCCGCCGTGAGCATGGCCTGCGAGGTTCTCGTGGAGGTGAACCTGACCGACGACCCCGGGCGGTCGGGCGCGGTCGAGGCCGACGTGCCAACGCTCGTCGCGGCCGCGGCCCGGTCGCCGCACGTCAGGCTTCGGGGTCTGATGGGCATGGCGGCCCGGCCCGATGACCCTGCGGCCGACGCTCGCCGCGACTTCGCCCGGCTCCGCGGCCTCCGCGACACGCTCGCGGGCGACGTACCTGCCGAGATGCTCGGGGAACTGTCGATGGGGATGAGTGGGGACTTCGAGGCCGCGATCCTCGAGGGCTCGACCATGGTACGGGTGGGGTCCGCGCTCTACGAGGGCGTGCTGCCGTAAGT
>CAXNJC010000337.1:0-3066 GCA_964202525.1 Pirellulales bacterium | reverse complement strand
TGGCCGTCCACCGAGACGTGGAGGCCCTTGATGACGAGTTGTTCGGTGGCAGGCATGGCAGCGAGGCAGGAGGGAGAGAAGGGAGGGGGGGTAACTCGCGACGGCCACGGGCAGCCGCGGGGCCGTCAGGGCTGAACTTTCTGATGATTGAACACGAGTTCGTCGCCGACGACTGGGGAGGCCACGTAGCCGGAGTGGTGCGGCACGGGAAGTTCGTCGGCGACCTTGCCCACGCCCCCCTTTTGCCGCGCGATCCGCTGCCCGAGGATCTTGTCCTGGATCCGCATCAGCCCCTCGAGCAGGCTCTCGGGACGCGGCGGGCAGCCGGGCACATACACGTCGACGGGCACGACGAGGTCGACGCCCTTGACCACGTGGTAGCCCCACTTGAAGTACGGTCCACCGCCCGTGGTGCAGGCGCCCATGGCGATCACGTACTTCGGGTCGGGCATGAGGTTGTAGAGCCGTCTCACGCGGCTGGCCATCTTGTAGGTGACGGTGCCCGCCACGATCATCAGGTCGGCCTGCCGCGGCGTGGCGCGGAATGCGCCGGCACCGAAGCGGTCCATGTCGTAGCGGCTCGCTCCGGCGGCCATCATCTCGATGGCACAGCAGGCGAGCCCGAACGTCATCGGCCAGATGCTCGACTGCCGGGCCCAGTTGATGGCCTGCTCGACCGACGTCAGGACGAGGTTCTCCTCGAAACGGCCCTCGATCCAAGGCGTGGCGGACGAGGGGACGGTGGGAACGGTCATGGCGATGGCTCCGATGCGGCCGGACAGTTGGACAACCGATCGGCATTCGATGATGCAACGGACTTTCTTTCAAGCCCGTGGCCCAGTTCCGAGGCCCCGGCATCCTCGTCGGAGGCCGAGCCGGGCACCGCGGTGAACCGGCAGCAGGAAGCCCCGTCGAGCCGGCATTCGGACAGCCGGACCGCGGTGCCGACGAGTTCCTGGATCATCAGCCGTTCCGCGACGCACACCGAGCGGTCCTCGTCGGCAAGCTCCGGATACGGGCAGGAATACGTGGTGAGCACGGGCAACTCGACCTGATCGACGGAGCAGGCGATGTCGCGCTCGGCCATGAACGCCGCCAGCCCAGCCAGCCGGTCCCGGGGATTTTCCCCGACGATCCGGTCCCGGCAGGCATCGGCGAGCCCCCCGGCGATCCGCTGGAGAAGGCCCCGCCGCACGGCGGGATCGGGAATGCCCCGCACCTCCCGCCAGAGCACCATCGCCAAATCCTTGAAGTTGTCGCCGCCGAGCCGGCGGCCCGCGTCGGTCAACCGGTACGCATGCGCGGGCCGTCCGCGGGGCCTGGAAACCGTGCTCCGCTCCACCACACCGACCCGCATCAGCCGGTCGAGCCGCTGCCGCACCGCCGTCGCCGTCACCCCGAGCCGCTCAGCGAGTTCGCCAATTCCGAGACAGGCATCGCCGCGGAGCAAATCCACCACAGACGCGTCGGAGTCGCGATAATCGCCGGCAGAGGACCTCATGTACGAAGTTTTACGCACCGGAGGATTTTCGACAACTTTCGGTGTGAAAAGTTTTCCACGGTGATCTCGCCGTCACGGCCGGCACCCCGATAATGAACGGGAAATCCGGTTTTTCCGAGGCGCCCGTGCACGAACGCGGACCACATCCCCCCGTCACCGACAGTCCGTGGTTCTGGATGGGCCTCTTCGCCCTCATGGCGTTGGTCGGTTCGGCGGCCATCGCCCGCAAGTTCGACGCCCGCCAGGGACAGCTCGAGGGTCGGTTCCTCGGCCGGGAACAGGCGGCCGCGGAACGGCAGCGGCGGGCCGCGGGCCTGCCGCCGGTCGACCTGGCTGATGAAGCCCGCGAGCGGGAGGCGGTGGCGACCAGCCGCATCGTGCCCCTCTGGACCCTCATGGCCCTCGCAGCGGGCGGAGCAGCGCTGTCGTTCGCCATGCTCGCCCGCGAGCGCCGACAGCAGCGGACAGCCCCATGACGGCGAGGACCGCGGCGGTGGCCGGTTCCGGCACCGCGGCGACAGGCGCCGACGCAAAGGTGACGTACGGCCCCGTGTCGTACAGTCCGGTGCTGAGAAAATCGGCGGCGTCGAGGATGTCCACGAGCCCGTCGTAGCCGAAGTCGCCCTCGTTCCACGACGCCGGCGGGCCGGCGTCGTACTTGCCTCCCGCGAAGAAGTTGGCAGCGTCGAGGATGTCCACGCTCCCGTCGATGTTCGTGTCGCCGGGCGCGGAGTAGGCGACGGTCATCGAGTCGCCACCGTTGTCGAGCCAGCCAATCGCCCGCGCGACGCCCTCCGCCACCGCCGTGGCCACCGCCGACGACGTGATGCCGTTCGCGCCGGTCCACGAACCGTCGCCCCGGCCAGCGAGAATCGCGGCCACGGTGGTCGCCGGAGTCAGGCCGCTGGCCGCGGTGAGGGTGCCGTCGGTCAGGTCGACCCTCCCGCCATCGACGAACTCGAGGCTCGCGAGCGACACCTGCAGCAGCGAACTCACCTTCAAGGTCGCATCCTGCCGCATGGCCACGGTGCCGTCGGGCAGAGCCCTCGTGGCGGCGAGCCGCAGCGTGCCGCTCTGGACGGTCACCGGGCCCGTGAGCGTGTTGGTGCCGCGAAGCACGAGGATGCCCGAGCCCGACTTCACGAGTCCGACCGTGCCGGCCACCGTGGTGGCGATGGATGCCGTGGACGTGGCCGACACCGAGATCACCGGCACGTTGCCGAACGCAGACGGCAGCAGCGCGAGCGCGCCCCCGGTGAGCGTGCTCGCCCCGGCCTTGAACTCCAGCCCGCCGGACGTGGCGAGCGTCCCCGACACCGCCACCGTCGCCGACGAGCCGGCGAACACGGCCTGCGAGGTATCCGTCCATGTGGTCCGGGTGGTGCCGCTCAGCCAGGTCGCGGCCGTTCCGCTCCAGGTACCGGCCCCGCCCGGCACCGTGCCGCTGACGCTCCAGGTGAGCGGCGAGGTCGGCGAGAGCAGGAAGCCGCGGGCCGCGCCCCCGGCGACCGCCACGCCGACGATCTGGCCGGCGCTGTTGATTCCGGTGGCCTCCTCGAGCAGCC
>CAXNJC010000336.1:0-3072 GCA_964202525.1 Pirellulales bacterium | reverse complement strand
TTGCTCGACCACCCGCTCCCGCGGATCGTCCATGCGGACAGTGATCACGTCCTTCTGCATGAGGTCCGAAACGAGACTTGTCGGCTTGGCCAGGATCAGGTCGCGAAGCGACACGAAGCCGAGCAGGCGGCGCTCGGCGTCGAGCACGTAGATGTAGTAGATGCTCTCGCTGTTCGGAGCCTGCGAGCGGAGCCGGGCGATCGCCTCGCCGGCCGTGATCTCGGCCGGCAGCGACGCGTACTCCGTCGTCATCATCGAGCCGGCGGAGCCCTCCGGGCAGGAGAGCAGCATGCGGATGTCGTGCCGCTCGGCCTTGGCCACGAGCGGGAGGATGTCCTCGACGAACTCCGGGTCGAGCTCGCGGAGGAGGTCGTCGCGGCTGTCGGGGGCCATCCATTCGATCAGGCCGCCGAGATGCTGCCGGTCGGCCGCCCGCATCAGCGACACCTGCCGCGCCATGGGGTAGTAGGGGAAGATCTCCGCCTGCCGATCGACCGGCACCGCGTCGAGCATCCGCCAGATCTCGCCGTCGTCGAGGCCCTCCGTGAACTCCGCGACCGTGGCGGGGTGGAGCTCCTCCGCCACCTCGCGGAGCCCGGCCGCGTCGCCTTCGGCGAGCATCACCCGTAGTTCGGGGATCAGGATGGGGTTGGCGGTGGGCATGGCGGGGGGCCCGGGCCGGAAGGAGGGAGTCGGCCTATACTGCGGCGTGCACCCGTTATCGACCAAGTATGCCATCGGAATGAACGGCCGCGAGCCGCGGCGGGCCGGCGTGCTCGCGGCCGCCGCGATGGTGACCGCCGCCGTCGCCGGCGCGGCCGCATCGGCCGCCGTCATCGATCCGCCGGAGCGGCCGGAGCGCGGGCTCGAACTCCTGCTCACGAAGCCCTATCTGCCTGCGGATTTCGACCAGGAGGTGTTCGACGACCTCTGGACGGTCTGGGAGGAGCCGCTGAAGTCGCGGGCCGAGCAGGCTTCGGTGGAGGAGCGGCGGCGGATGGCGATGGAGCGATATGGCCTCGTGCCGCATCCGGGGGATCCGTCGCGGAGCATGCAGTACGTCGTCGACGGCGAGGGCCGCTGGGTGATGAGCTGCCTGGCCTGCCACCAGGGGCAGGTGCGGGGCGAGGCGATTCCCGGCCTGCCCAACTCCACCTACGCGCTCGAGACGCTGACCGCCGACGTCCGCCAGGTGAAGATCCAGCAGCAAAAGGCCTTCAGCCACATGGATGTGGGTTCGCTGCTCCTGCCGCTCGGCACCACCAACGGCACGACCAACGCGGTGATCTTCGGCGTGGCCCTGATGCGGCACCGGGATCCCGACCTCACGATCGTGCAGCGGCCCCCCCGGTTCGACCTCGTGCATCATGACATGGACGCCCCCGCGTGGTGGCACTATCGCCGCCGCAAGACACTCTATGCCGACGGGTTCGCCGCCAAGGGGCACCGCGTGCTGATGCAGTTCCTGCTCGTCAAGGAAAACGGGCCCGAGAAGTTCCACGAGTGGGAGGATGACTTCCGGGCGATCGAGGGCTGGATTGCGTCGCTCGAGCCGCCGGTGTGGAAGGGGCCGATCGACCGCAGCGTCGCCGATCGCGGGGCTGCCGTCTTCGCCGAGCACTGTGCGTCGTGCCACGGCACGTATGGTGCCGGCGGCGAGCATCCCGACCGCGTGATCCCGATCGAGGAAGTGGGCACCGACCGCGTGCGGCTCGACTCGCTGACCGCCAAGGAGCGGGGAGAGCTCAACGCGAGCTGGTTCGGGCACTTCGACGCCGACGCCGAGGCGATCCGCGGCCGCGAGGATCCCGCCGGGTACGTGGCCCCCCCACTCGACGGCGTCTGGGCGAGCGCGCCGTACTTCCACAACGGCTCGGTGCCGACGCTCTGGCACGTGCTGCATCCCGCGGAGCGGCCGGTGGTCTGGCGGCGGACGCCCACCGGCTACGACGACGCCCGCGTGGGCCTCGAGGTCGAGGAACTCGCGGAGCTGCCGCCGGGCCGTCTGCTCCCCGCCGCACGCCGCACCTATTTCGACACCCGGCAGCCGGGCAAGGGCGCCGCCGGCCATGAGTTTCCCGACGTCCTGACCGAGGACGAGAAGGCCGCCGTGCTCGAGTACCTCAAGACGCTCTGACGCGACGTCGCCGTCCGAGATTTGCTAGTCTTGCACGACCGCGGAGAGGCCGCGGGGCCCCCGACCGGAGATCACCCATGACGCAGCTCGAAGCCGCCCGCGGCGACCAGATCACCCCCGAGATGAAGTTCGTCGCCCAGCGCGAGGACCTCCCCGAGGAGTTGATCAGAAGCGAGGTGGCCCGGGGCCGGATGGTGATCCCCGCCAACACGGTGCACCTCACCAAGCGGCTCGAGCCGATGGCGATCGGCATCGCCGCGCTCACCAAGATCAATGCCAACATCGGTAACTCGGCCGTCACCAGCGACGAGCAGACGGAGCTCCAGAAGCTCCACATGGCGGTCCACTACGGCGCCGACACCGTGATGGATCTGTCCACCGGCAAGGACATCGACACGATCCGGCAGGCGATCATCGACGCCTCCCCCGTGCCGATCGGCACGGTGCCCATCTACCAGATGCTCGAGGAACTCGGCGGCGACATCGACGACATGAAGCCCCAGCACTTCCTCGACATGTGCGAGAAGCAGGCGAAGCAGGGGGTCGACTACATGACCGTCCATGCCGGCCTGCTCCAGGAGCATCTGCACCTGACGATGGGCCGGATCACGGGCATCGTGAGCCGGGGCGGCTCGCTGATCGCCCGCTGGATGATGACCCACAAGCAGCAGAACCCGCTCTACACGCACTTCGAGGACCTCTGCGACATCTTCCGGCAGTACGACGTCACCTGGAGCCTCGGCGACGGCCTGCGGCCCGGCTCGATCGCCGACGCCAGCGACGAGGCGCAGTTCGCCGAACTGCACGTGCTCGGTGAGCTCACCCGCCGCGCCTGGAAGAAGGGCTGTCAGGTGATGGTGGAGGGGCCCGGCCACGTGCCGATGGACCAGATCGACATGAACGTGAAGCGGCAGATGGAGGAGTGCGACGAGGCG
>CAXNJC010000335.1:0-3083 GCA_964202525.1 Pirellulales bacterium | reverse complement strand
TCGCAGTTGTAGGAATCCTTCACCTTGAGCATCTGCTCGATGAGGGTTGGCTGGGCCACGGCGAAGCCGAAACGGAGCCCGGCGAGGGCGTACGACTTTGAGAATGAGCGGGTCACGATCACCCGCGGGTTCTGCTTCACGAGCGCCAGGCAGTTGGATTCGGCAAAGTCACCGTAGGCCTCGTCCACCACGAAGGCGCAGGCCATGTGCTCGGCGAGTTCGGCGACCCGCGCGGGCGGCAGGAGCGTGCCGGAGGGGCTGTTGGGGTTGGCGACGATCGCGAGCCGGAGGTCGTCCCGCGGTGCGGTGAACTCGTCGCCGAGCGACCAGTCACGGCGGTAGTGGACCTCGTCGCACCCGGCTCCCTGGATGCCGGCGAGTGTGCGGTAGAGGATGTAGCTCGGATAGGGCATCCGCAGGCACTGCCCCTCGCCCACGAACGTCCGCACGAGGATCGTCAGTAGGTCGTCGCTACCGTTGCCGCAGAGGATCCAGTCGGGCTCGACGCCGAGCACCTCCGCCGCGCGGCGGCGAAAGGCCGTGGCCAACGGGTCGGGATACTTCGCGAGCGTGCGGCCCGTGGCAGTGGCCGCCAGCGCGCGGCCCACGGCGGGCGAGGGCGGATAGGGGTTCTCGTTGGTGTTGAGCTTGATCCACTTGCCCGACTGCGGCTGCTCGCCGGGCACGTAGCCGTCGAGCGCGGCGATCGCGGGGCGAACAAGAAGGTCGGCGGACGATGTCGTTGCTGGTGGCATGATGCGAAGTCTACATCACACCTCGGATGCGGCCCCTACGACCGGCACGACCGTCGCGACCGTACCGTCCGCCGCATGGTAACCATAAGCCCGACGACTCCAAGCCCGAGAATCGACAGCGTGGACGGCTCGGGAACCGCCGTGATGTTGTCGACGCCGAGCGTGCTCACCACCGTGGAGCCGTTGAGGTTCGCGGTGCTCGTCGCATGCAGGATCCGCAGCGCGAAGCCACTGGACAGAAACGCCGAAAAGCCACCGGGAGAGCCGACTGTCGTGAGCGCCGCTTCCGTCACCGGAAAATCCGCCGTCTGCCAACCGCCGCCCGTGCCGAGCACGAAGGGGGTGGTCGAGATGTAGCCCGCTCCCACGCTGTTGCGGAGGCCGAGGCGAACCTGCAGCGGCACCGTCCCCGAGTTGAGCAGATCCATGCGGATCGAGGTGACGCCGTCGGTGACGTAGTTGGAGTCCCACTGGTTCTGGTTGAAGACGGTCAACCGACCGAAACTGCCAACACCGTCGGCGACCGACTGCATGTACGAATCACCGGCCCCCGCAGGGCCGCCGCTGGCGACGACCGACAGGTAGGTCGGATTGGAGATTCCCTTCTGCCAGTTGTCGAGCGAACCGGTAAAGGTATCGGTGCTGCCGACGGTGATGGCGAAAGCCGGCGGAGAGAGAGCCGCCATGGTCACTGCCACGACACCCCAACGGCCGATTCGAGACATGTCAGTTGCTCCCGTGAAACTCGGGCATCTGGCGGTAGCGTAGGCACGCCCCAGGGGACCGTCAAACACGCCCGGCCGGGGCATCGCTCACCCGCAGGGACGACACGTCGCCCGCACGGGTGCGAAACGCCCCGTCACTCGAACCTCGCCTCGACGCTCCGGCGGTGGGCCGTGAGCCCCTCGGTGTCGGCGAGCAGGCGGATGTCGCCGGCCATCTCGGCGAGGTCGTCCTTGGCCAGCGTGATCACGCTGCCGCCGCGGACGAACTCATTGGCCGAGAGGCCCGCGGCGAACCGGGCCGTGCCGCCGGTGGGGAGCACGTGCGACGGCCCGGCGGCGTAGTCGCCGGCGGCCACAGGGCTCCAGGGGCCGAGGAATGCGGCGCCGACATGCCGGATCCGCGCGAGCGTGGCTTCGGGATCCCGCGTGTCGATCGAGAGATGTTCGGGCGCTAGGTCGTGCGCGAGGTCGGCCGACTCGTCGTCGCTCCGCGTGACCACGATGCCGCAGAACCGCCGCAGGCTGTCTCGGGTGAGGTCGGCCCGCTCGAGCACGGCCACCCGCCGCTCGAGGGCCGCCGCGACCGCGTCGGCCAGGGAGCGGCTGGCCGTGAGCAGGATCGCGGAGCCGGGCGAGTGCTCCGCCTGGGCGAGCATGTCGGCGGCGATGCTCTCCGGCCGACCGACATCGTCGGCGACGATCACGATCTCGCTCGGGCCGGCAATCGAGTCGATCGACACATCGCCGTAGACATATTCCTTGGCGAGGGCCACGAACAGGTTGCCGGGCCCCACGATCTTGTCGACGCGGGGCAGGCCGGCGACACCGTAGGCCAGAGCCGCCACTGCCTGGGCTCCACCGGCCCGCACGACCGTGGTCACGCCGAGTTCGTGGCAGGTGGCAAGCACGTGCGGATGCTCCGCGCCGAACCGCGTCGGCGGCGCGACAACGACGATCTCACGCACGCCCGCCACCCGGGCGGGCACGACGGTCATGAGCAGCGTGGATGGATACGCAGCCGCACCGCCCGGCACGCACACGCCCACGCGATCGAGCGGCACGTACCGCTGGCGCAGGCTTCCGCCTCCGGGAAGGGTCACGGTCACGTCGCGGGCGAGCACCGCCCGCTGAAACCGCTCCACGCGGTCCCTGATGCGGCGGATCGCCTCCAGAAACGCCGGTTCCACGGACCGATGCGCCTCAGCGAGGGCGACTGGAGACACGACCAACGACTCGGCCGTGACGGTGGCACCGTCGATCCGTCGGGAGTAATCGAGCAGGGCCCCGAGCCCCGTGCGGCGAATGTCGTCGCAGATGCGCTCCACCACCTGACGGGGCGCCAGCGGTTCCCCGAAGACGTCGATCGTCTTCTGGCGGCCCGCCGGACTGATCACGTCGCCCTGCGAGACGAGCGTGCCGCGGAGCGCAGCGAGCCGGGCCCGGCCATCGGAGGCGGCGAGGTCGATGCGTTCGCAGAGCGGCGGGAGGTCCGTCATGACCCCCACAGGATAGTCATCGCCGAGCGACCGTCGCGTCGGCCGCGCCAAATCGCTCGGCCCAGCGGGTGGCCAGCAGGCCGATGGCGGGCGCCGGGGCATCCTCC
>CAXNJC010000334.1:0-3091 GCA_964202525.1 Pirellulales bacterium | reverse complement strand
CAGCGCGATCCGCGCCCCGCACCGGCCGGCGATCGCCATCTCCGCGACGGCGGCGAGCAGCCCACCGTCGGAGACGTCGTGGCACGATTGCAGGAGCCCGCCGCGGCGGGCGGCCGCCACCGCGTGGATCGCGGCGTGGCAGGCGGCGACGTCGACGGCCGGCACGTCGCCACCGCGGACGCGGCCCGTGAGCGACAGCTGGCTGCCTGCGAGATCGTCTTTCGTCTGGCCCACGATCGCGAGGCGGTTGCCGGCGGCCTTAAGATCGGGCGACACCGCGCGGCGGACGTCGTCGAGCTGCCCCACCGCCGTCACCAAGAGCGTGGGCGGGATCGAGATCTCGCGGGCGATGCCCGTGGCGTCGGCGTAGGCGAAGACGTTGTTGAGGCTGTCCTTGCCGCTCACGAACGGGGCCGCGAACGCGACCGCGAGGTCGCGGCAGGCGCGGCAGGCCTCGACGAGCGTGCCGAGCGACTCCGGCCGCCGCGTGTCGCCCCAGCAGAAGTTGTCGAGCAGGGCGATGCGGTCGGGGTCGGCGCCGGCGGCGACGACGTTGGCGATCGCCTCCACGATGCCCCCGGCCGCCATCCGGTAGGGATCGAGCCGGCCGAGATGGTGCCGCAGGCCCACGCCGAGCACGATCCCGCGGTCGCGGCCGAGCACGCCTCGGATCACGGTCCCGTCGGCCGGGCCCGCGCCGGGGCCGAGCAGCGGCTTGAGCACCGAGCAGCCCTGCACCTCGTGGTCGTACTGCCGGATGATCCGTTCCTTGCTCGCCACGTCGGGCAGCGCGAGCACGTCGAGCAGGGTCGCCGCGACCGACGTATCGCCCGACCAGCTCGGCGGCTGCGTCGGCGCGGGGGTGTGGCGGGAGGCGAGCCGCTGCCGCGGCCGGCCCTCGTGGAGGAAGTGGCAGTCGAGCTCGCCCGCGACGCGGCCCTGCCACTTCAGCACGAGCCGGCCCGTGCCCGTGAACGTGCCGATCGGCGTGGCCTCCACGCCCTCGTCGGCGGCGATCCGCGCCAGGGCCGGCCAGTCGGCGGGGGCGACGGCGAGCACCATCCGCTCCTGGGCCTCGGAGATCCACGCCTCGGTCGCCGAGAGGCCGTCGTACTTGAGCGGCACGCGGTCGAGATCCACGTCGGCGCCGAGCGTGGCGCCCATCTCGCCGACGGCGCTGGAGAGCCCGCCGGCTCCGCAGTCGGTGATGGCGTGGAACAGCCGCTGCCGCGACGCCTCGAGCACGAAGTCGGTGAGCATCTTCTCGTTGATCGCGTGGCCAATCTGCACCGCGCCGCCGCTCTCCGTTTCGCTCTCGCTCGTGAGCTCGATGCTCGAGAAGGTCGCCCCGTGGATGCCGTCGCGACCGGTGCGGCCACCGGCCACCACCACGAAGTCGCCCGGCTCCACGGCCGCGTCGGCGTGGCCCCGCGGCATGATGCCGACGGTGCCGCAGAACACGAGTGGGTTGCCGATGTAGCCGGGATGGAAGGCGACGGCGCCGGCGATCGTGGGGATGCCCATCCGGTTGCCGTAGTCGCGCACGCCCGCGGCGACGCCGGCGAGCAGCCGCCGCGGGTGGATCACGCCCGGGGGAATCTCCGCCGC
Source organism: Pirellulales bacterium (assembly GCA_964202525.1). GTDB lineage: Bacteria > Planctomycetota > Planctomycetia > Pirellulales > UBA1268 > QWPN01. The sequence goes on along the minus strand of CAXNJC010000334.1, from coordinate 1,483 downwards.
CGGCGTGTCGGACGGGGCCACGCAGAATACGTCGAGGTTGGCGATCGGCTTGGCGCCGAGCCCCGTGCCGAGGACGTCACGGATCACGCCGCCGAGGCCGGTGGCCGCCCCGCCATAGGGCTCGATTGCGGAGGGATGGTTGTGGGTCTCCACCTTCACGCAGATGTCGTGGTCGCCGTCGAACCGCACCACGCCGGAGTTGTCCTTGAACACGCTCACGCACCAGTCGCGGGGGCCGAGCGCCTCGCGGACCGACTTCGTGGCGGCGAACACCGTCTCCTTGAGCAGGTTGTCGAACCGCGCTTCGCCCGCGGGGCCCGCGTGGTCGACGGCGCTGGTGAGCGTCTTGTGGCAGCAGTGCTCGCTCCAGGTCTGGGCGATCGTCTCCAGTTCGATCTCGAAGGGCTCGCGGCCGAGCGCGGCGAAGTGGTCGCGGACGGCGTGCAGTTCCCGGACCGAGAGCGCCAGGCAGCGGGCCCGGCTGAGCCGCTCGAGCGCCGCGTCGTCGAGGCCGGCAAGCGGGATCGTCTCCTGCACGAACCGCCACGTGCGGCCCCCCGCCAGGGTCGCGATCGCCAGCGGACCTGCGACCACGTCCTGGATCGCGTCGTTGGCCAGCATCCTCGCCGCGAGCCGCTCGACCGCGGCGGCCTCGAGCGGCGGCAGCCAGTACTTCCGCAGACTGCGGATGGCCACGCGGTGGCCGAGCGCCGCGGCCGCGGCTTGGGCCGAGAGCCCGGCCGGGTCGGTGACGCCCGCCTTGGGAAGCACGTGCACCACCGTCGGCAGACCGTCGAGCGGGGCCACGAGCCGATCCGCGCCGAGCTGGTCGGCCACGAACGACTCGGTCACCGGGTCGGCGAGGAGCGTGGCCGCGAGCCGCTCCACGTCGGCCCGCGAGAGCTCGCCCTCGATCAGCCAGCCCGCCGCGGTGCGAACCCGATCGCAGCCGGCGACGCCGAGCTCGGTTGCCCCGGCGACGACCTCGCGGGCGGCATGGTCGCCGGCCGGATCGCGGAGCGAGACGTCAACTTCCCAGAGCATCGCGGGTGTCCTTCGCGCGGGAGAGGAGTTGGACGAGCCGGCGACGGTCGCCGCGGTCGATCGCCGCGAGCAGCCGCTCCACGCTCACGGTGAACCGCTTCATGGCGTCGCCCACGCCGCCGGCGTTGTCGAGGAGGATGTCGGCCCAGAGGTCGGGGTCGCCCGCGGCGATGCGGGTGGTGTCACGCCAGCCGCCGGCGGTGAAGGCCAGGGTGGCTTCCGGCGTGGCCGCGGCGAGCGCGGCGGCGATCACGTGCGGTGCGTGGCTGGTGGCGGCGAGAATCCGATCGTGCTCCTTGGGCGGCATCATGAACACCGTCGAGCCGAGCGCCGCCCAGAAGTCGCCGATCGCATCGGCGTCGGCCGCGGGCGTGGCCTTCGCCGGAGTGACCACCGTGACCCGGCCGGCGAACAGGTCGCCTTCGGCGGTGGCAGGGCC
>CAXNJC010000333.1:0-3093 GCA_964202525.1 Pirellulales bacterium | reverse complement strand
CTCGCCGCACACGACGCACGCCTCGGCGACCGTCTCGCGGTCGGGCTTGCCTGCGGCGAGGCTGCCGGCAAGGCCCGCGGCCGCATCGGCCGTGCCGATCGTTCCCAGGGCCGCGGCCGCAGCGGCCGCCACGTTCGGGTCGCCATCGGCAAGCCGCGTCGTGAGCAGGGGCACGGCTGCCGCATCACGCCGCACGCCGAGCGAGTTGATCACCCCCGTCAGCTGCCGGCTGGCGAGCTGCGTGCCGGGGCCGGCCGCAGCCCGCAGGGCCGCCGAGGCCTCGGCGCCGGGAATCGCCTCGAGCGTGATCCGGGCCCACGACGACAGCCGCTCGTTACCGAGGTAGGTGGCAACGTCGGCCACGCACGCGGGGGAGCCGTGCACCGCCAGCCCCTTGAAGGCCAGGGCCTTGTCGGCCTCGGGTGTCTCCGAGCGGATCACCGCGAGGAGCTCCTGCTCTCGGGACGCCGTGGCTTCCTCCGCGTGCACCGATCCACACACCAGGGCCATGGCCGCGACGACGGCCGCGCACGATTGCCGGTTCATGCTCACAGCCTCCAGGGCTCGCGGAGCGACTCCGACCGCAGTCGGTTCGCCTGGTCGTCGTTCACGAACTGCCACGACGCGGTGTCGAGCTTCACGGGCCGCCCCAGGAAGAGGGCCACGTTCGCCGCATGGCAGGCGATGTGGGCGTTGCAGGCCGCGTCGGCGTTGCCCTTGGGCTTGCCACGGGTCTTCACGCAGTCGAGGAAGTCGCGGACGTGGAACGTGGCCGGATAACCGCCGATCTCCTCGACCTTCCGGCCGGCCATCAGTTCGGGCGACGAGAGCACGATCTTCCCGCTGTCGCCCGCTTCCACCCAGCCGGTCTCGCCCTCGAACCGCACCGGGCACGAGCCGAGCGGAATCCAGTCCTTCTCCCGGAAGATGAGCTCCGCGCCGCTGCCGTAGCGGCAGACGATCCGGCCGTCGACTGGCGGCGCATAGTCGACCGGTGGTGGGCAGTCGTTGACCGCCCACTGGCAGAGATCGACGCAGTGGGAGCCCCACTCGAGCACGCCACCGCCGACGAGCCCGCCCCCCTTCTCGAAGTTGAAGCCGTCGCCGAGCGTCTTGGCATTGAAGGGCCGCCAGGCGGCCGGGCCGAGATACATGTCCCAGTCGGCGACGGCCGGATCGGGGATCGACTCCTCCGGCAGCCAGCCGCTCGAAAACGCCTTCATGCCGGCAGGGTGGGCATATACGCGGGTGATCCTGCCGAGCCGGCCGGTGCGGGCCAGTTCGCAGGCGAAGGCGAAGTGGGGGAGGTTTCGCCGCTGCGTGCCTGCCTGAAACACCGTGCCGCAGCGCCGCATCGTGTCGCGGAGCACGAGGCTCTCGGCGATGTTCTTGGTGCAGGGCTTCTCGCAGTAGACGTCCTTGCCCGCCTTGGCCGCGAGCATCGCCATCAGGCCGTGCCAGTTGGGGCCCGTGGCGATCAGCACGGCGTCCACGTCCGGCTGGTCGAGCAGTTCGCGGAAGTCGCGGTAGGTGCGGCACTCGGCGGTGCCATGGTGCTTGTCGGCGATTGCCTTCACGGCGTCGCGGCGGGCCTGCTTCACGTCGCAGACCGCCACGAACTGCACGTCGGGCTGCTGGAGGAAGCAGCCGAGGTCGTATTCGCCGCGGCGGCCGATGCCGATCCCGGCCACACGGATCCGCTCGCTCGGCGGGGCCACGCCGTCGAGCCCGAGCGCCGACGACGGGATCACCAGCGGCGCGGCCACGGCCGCCGCCGATCCGGCCACGACCTGCTTCACGAACCGCCGGCGCGAGCCGACGCCCCCCCTGCGTGCCCTCATGGTCATAGCTCCCCCTTCACGGCGAGGTCGTGGAAGTAGTGCGTCACCTTGCCCTGGTTGGCCAGCAGCCAGTCGATCGACGGCTCGTGCCGCATCGCCTTGCCGATCGCTTTGGCCGTGGCCTCGCGGTTGGTGCGGAACAGAATCTCCGGGTCGTAGTCGGCGTCCACGATCGACGGATCAAGCCATACCGAAACGATGATGCCGAGGTCGTTGGCCTTTCTCTTCGGGATATCACCAGCCCGCACGGCGTCGAGCACGCCGTGGGCGATCGCCGCCTGCACCGTGCCCATGAGAATGTTCGTGTACTTCTCGTGCTTCACGGTCACCTTGCTGACCATCAGCGTGGCCGGCCGCACCTGCACGTCGGAGTTGAGGATCGCGAACACCCGCGAGTGCCCCTTCGTCTGGTCGCCGAGCAGGTTGGCGATCGCGTAGCCCACCGGGCCGTCGAGCTCGCCGATCACCACCTCCGGCTCGGCGGCGCTCCAGGCGGCCTCGTCCTCGACGAGCGCCTCACCGGTGCGCATCACGATCTTGCCGCCGGGCACGGGGCGGCGGGCGGGCCTGGGCTTCTTCGCCATCGGGACGTCTCCGCGGAATGATGCCGGCCGGAATCGCCCCGACCGATCACGCGGCATGGTACCCGATCGCCGGGGCGGCGGCCGCATCGTGGTAGCGGACCAGTTCCATGCGGCCGTCGAGGTGCTCCACCACCGCCGTGCAGTGCTCCACCCAGTCACCGCAGTTGTAGTATTCGATCCCCTCGAGCATCCGGATCGCCGGCACGTGGATGTGGCCGCAGACCACGCCTGTGCAGCCCTGCTCGCGGGTGTAGCGGGCCACGAAGCCCTCGAAGTCGTTGATGAAGTTCACGGCCGTTTTCACGCGGCCCTTGAGGGCGGCACTGAGCGACCAGTGGGGATAGCCGAGCCGTCGCCGGACGGCGTTGGTCCAGGCATTGGCATGCAGGGCGGCCGTGTAGGCCCGGGCGCCGAACCGCTCGATCCAGCGGGCGTGCCGGGTGACCTGATCGAACAAATCACCGTGAATCACCAGCAACCGCCGACCGTCGCGGGTGACGTGGATGAACTGGTCGGCCAGCTCGACGTGGCCGAAGGTCTGCGGCGACCAGTCCCGCAGGAACTCATCGTGGTTGCCGGTGGCGTAGTGCACCCGCGTGCCGCGCTTCAGCATGCCGAGCACGCGCCGGCAGACGAAGCTCGCCGTGTCGTCCCAGGCGAAGTTTCGG
>CAXNJC010000332.1:0-3104 GCA_964202525.1 Pirellulales bacterium | reverse complement strand
CAGAGCCGATCGCCCGACGACACCACCTGCATCCTGGCGTGGAGTCCGCCCATGCTGTGGCCAACCAGGACGAGGTTGCACATGGCGGGACCGCGTCCCTCCGGGTCGCACCGCCGGACGGCGTCGCGGAGCTGCCTCCGTAGCGTTGCCGCCGACTGCATGAACGCCGCGCCCGTCGGGTAGTGAAACACCCACGCCTCGAACCGCCGGTGAAACTCGGGCCACGCCCGGAGCTCGTTGATCATGTCGAACCACGTGCCCTCGTCGCTCGCCAGGCCGTGGATGAAGACCACCGGCACTCTGCCCGGCTGATGCGGCTCGAGCATGTCGAGGTGCGGCGTTGTCGCGCCCCCGGTAAACGGCTGCAGAAATCCGATGATGTTCGTCTTCGGGGTGCCGTCGAGCACGTCCAGCAGCGGCGCCGAGAGGTCGGCCGCGAGATGCGGCGTTGCCGACCCGATGTGCACGGCCGCGATCTCCACGGGGTTTGCCAGGTCGAGGACCGCGGGGGCGTGATCGAGGGCGGCAGGGCCCACGAACGTCTCGAGGCGGTTCTCGTTGCCCGGGACTGCAAACCGCAGCACAGCCGTCGCCGCGAGCGACTGCCTGGGGGCCGCGAAGTCGCGGGTGGTCTCGGCCGTCGAGCGGTTCGCGACCCGCACGACGACCGGCAGCCCGAAGCCGTCGCGGAGATAACGGCGGCTGAGTCGCCGATCGTCGGGCTGCGCCTGCGGCTCCACCGACGCGATGCCGGTCGCGTCGACCGGCAGGGCCTGCGGCCGGAAGGGCACCATGATCTGCCGTCCGGCGGGTCCAATCCGCAGGCCGTCGCTCCCCATGCGGCCATGCCGCCGCGTTGCCTCCAGGAGGCCCGCCAAGCCGTCGGCGTAGGCGTCGGCGGCGTCGATCAGCAGATCGCGGCACTCGGGCGCCGTCCAGGCGGCATTCCACGCCTCCTGGCAGGCCACATAGTAGCCGTCGACCGCGTGGCGATCGCAGGTCCGCAGCATCTCGCACGACGCCGCCAAGGCCTCGCGGGACCGCCGTAGATGCCCCTGCGCCTTGGGGAGCGGCGACTCGGCCGCCGCGTCAGAGCCCGCTCCGAGGCTCGCTGCGGCGCACACCGCACGCGTCATGCCCGCCGTCCACACGACGACCACGCACAGGCACACCACGGCGATGGTCCGGCCCATGCGCATCCCCCCCTTCGACGCGATGTCTATCGGCAGATCCCGACGAAAGCGGTGGATTTCCCGGCACGACCGGAAAAGTCATCCTCGATCCCGCCCCCGGGGGCGAGGACAACCGCCCGCAGTTTGGTTAGACTCCGCCGGTGTTGAAGAGGCGGCCGTCAACGGAAGTCCGTCACCACGCGGATCGTACGCCATGCATCCACGATTGCTTCGGGCCCGCCGCGGCTTCACGCTCGTCGAACTCTTGGTGGTGATCGCGATCATCGCCACCCTGATCGGGCTGCTGCTGCCCGCCGTCCAGGCCGCCCGCGAGGCGGCCCGCCGGATGAGCTGCCAGAACAACGTCAAACAGTTGGCGCTCGCGGCAGTGCTGCACCACGAGGCACGGAAGTCGTTCCCGCCGGGATTCACCCAGGAGTCGATCAACGGCCGTTTCCAGGGGCATTCGGTCTTCTACTTCGTGCTCCCCTACATCGAGCAGATGGGCGTCTTCAACGCGATGGACCCCAAAGTGCCTGTGAACAACATCACCGGCGTGAGGGGCACGAAGGCCGCGTCGGCGATCACGTCGTTTGTCTGCGCGAGCGACCGGTTCCCGGAAGGCAACCCCCACCAGTACAACGCCACCGAGCGATACGGCGTGACGTCGTATCGGGCCAACGGCGGCAGTCGCCCGATCTTCGCCACGTCGGCCACCAACGACGGAATGTTCATGGCGACCGGCAAGGCCGCCCGGAAGGCATCCTCGGCACCCGCCGGGATCACCGTGCGAACCCGAGACGTCACGGATGGCACGACGAACACGATCCTGTTCGCCGATTCGTCGCACGTTGACACCAACTTCAACACCTTCACCACGGCAGGCTGGAACAGCGGTAGCACGATCAGCACGTGGTCGCGTTGGTATCCCGGCACCGGCGACAACGGTCTGGGCAACCTGATGTGCGGTGCGTTTGCGTCTTTGAACTACCGCACACCGTTCGCTCACGGCGGTCCGGGCGCACCCGGCTCCCAGGGTGCGTGGTACACCTTCCAGGACATGCGGCTGAGCTCCATCGGCAGTGAGCATCCGGGCGGCGCATCGGTGGGCATGGCCGACGGCAGCGTGCGGTTCCTCGGCGACGCCACAGACCAGACGGTGTTGTCGCTGCTCTGCACCCGAGCCGACGGCCAGGCGATCATGGCCCAATGACGCCCCGCGCGATCCTGCCGTCGTGGGCGATGGTGACCGCCGCCCTGGTGCTGGTCGCCGGCTGTGCGAAGCCGGTGAAACTCGTGCCCGCATCGGGCGTGGTCGCCATCGCAGGCAAGCCGGTGGAGGGCATCCTCGTGCAGTTTCTCCCGCAAACCCGCGACGGCAGGCGGATGCCGACGTCGTACGGCACCACGGGAGCAGACGGAAGCTTCGCGCTCACGACCAACGATGGCAAGCCCGGGGCGGTCGAAGGACCTCACGCGGTGCTGCTCGCCGACACCCTGGAGGAGCGTCCGGCCCAGGGCCAGCGGGCCACGCGGCCGCCGCGGCTCGACGGCCGCTACACGACGTTGGCCGGCGGACTCACCGCGACGGTCACCGAAGGGGGCGAGCCGATCCGCATCGAGCTTCCCGCCGCCGCGCCCTGACGACGCAACTGCCGAGCCTCACCCCCGCTCGCCGGCGTGTTCTTCGGCCACGAGTTCGAGATCGCTGGCGAGATACTTGACCGTCGCCGCGGGGGCGAGGTTGAAGTACACGCGGCCCGCGGTAGCCCAGCGCTCGCCGTCGTGGAGAAACTCGGCTGTGGCCGCCCGCACCCGCGGCACGCCCTCGACATCCTCCATGCCGCCTCCCTCGATGGCCTCGAACCGCACTTCGATCGCCACGAGCGCCTTGAGCTGCCCGCGGCGGCGGTCGCGGGCGTAGATCACGTC
>CAXNJC010000331.1:0-3108 GCA_964202525.1 Pirellulales bacterium | reverse complement strand
GATTCTGGCCCGCTGCGAGACCTCGCCCGGCCTGCTCGCCGAAGTGGTGGCACGGCTTCCCGATCATGGCGGGCTGATCACGGCAGGCGACATCGACGACGCCTGCCGACGACACGCCGGAAACCTCCGGGAAGCCCTCTACGATCTCTACGACCGCTTCGAGCGCCGGGCACGCCACCGACCTGCCGCGGCCGCGCTCCGGGCCGCCACAGGCCTCGGCGACCGTTGACCTCCGCGGCCGACGCCGATTCCGGGCCGCCCGATCCGCCCGGTGGATCGGTCGTGAGGGTGCTGCCGGTCGTGACGTTGCAGTCGCGGGAATTCACGAACCGTGAGGTTTTTTTTCCGACGGCACGTCCTTCGCGGAACCTAGGTTTGCGTGGAGCCGAGGACTACACGGACAACAGTCCGTCGACTCGGCGCGAGGAGGAAGGTGCGATGAAGATGCCTCGTCTGGACCGGGTTGCGACCGCCGCGCTGGGACTTCTGGCCGGACTCGGGGGTCGCGCCGACGCGCAGTGCTGCTTCGACAGCCTGTTCGCCGGCTGTTGCCGCAAGCCCGCCGCCTTCGCGGTGGCGCCGGTGGCCCCCGTGGCCGCTCCCGTGATGGCCCCCATGGTGGCCCCGGTGCCCGCGCCCCCGCCGCCAGTGATGGTGCCAGTGCAGCAGACGAGCTACGTGCCCGAGACGACCTACCGCACGCAGTATCAGACCGTGCCGGTGACGACCTACAAGCCGTCGTGTGAGGTCGACCCCTGCACGGGCTGCACCCGCGAGTGCATGCAGCCCGTCACGCAGTACGTGCAGCAGGCCGTGAACGTTCCGGTCACGCAGTACCGCGCGGTGACCACGACCAAGTACGTGCAGATGCAGCCCGGCTACGCAGGCGGCTATCCAGCCGCAGGACAACCGGCGTTCGCCGCCCCAGCTGCGGCGGCGGCCGCCGCCGCCCCCGCCACCAGTCCGTTTGCCGCGCCGGTCGCACCGGTGCAGACCGGTCCTCAGGGCTGGGGAGCGGCGGGCGCCGACATCCCCCAGCAGCTCGTGCCGGGCTCCATGCCGCCGGCCCTGCCGGCGACCGGCGTGCCCCAGCAGACCTACCAGCAGCCGATCACCCCGCAAGCGGGCAGCTTCATGCCGACGATGCCGCAGGCCGGCATCCAGCCGCAGGCCACGCAGCCGCCTGTCCTCGCCCCCACGCCGGCCACGACACCGTCCCCGTCGCTGAAGCCGATCCCGGAGATGCCACGGGCCTCCACGCCGACGTTCGCGCCGCCCGCGTTCGCGCCCTCCAACGGCACGACGGCTCCGTCGGCGACGGCCCCCGCCCCCCAGTCGCCTCCCGCGACCTCGGGCACCATCGGCGGTCCGCAGGGGATGCCGATCGTCCCCGGCCCCGGGCCGAAGGCGTCGACCGGCGCCTTCCCTCGGTTGCTCGAGCCGACGGGCCACACCACCTCCTGGCAGCCCGCCATGCTCGATGCCTCGCCGATCGGACGCCGGCCCGGCTATCCGACGGCGGCCCTGCCGGCGCGGCTGCAGCAGTGACGCGGGGCGGCGGCTTGCCAGACGACGCCGCTCCACCGACACTTCCATCCCGAAGCGGACGCCGTCTCCGCGGGATCGTCGTGTCGAGGCCCTCGTGACGAACGCCGACATCGCCGCCGCCTTCGAGCACGTGGCGGACCTCCTCGAATATGAGGGTGAGAACGCCTTCCGCATCCGCGCGTATCGCGCGGCTGCCCGCACGATCGGATCCTTGGTCGAGCCGCTGGCCGGCGTCCGTGGCGATCCCGCGCGGCGACTCACCGATCTCGACGGCGTCGGCGCCGATCTCGCCGGCAAAATCGGGGTCCTGCTCGACACCGGCCGCCTGCCGCTGCTCGACGAACTCCGGGCCCGCGTGCCCGCGGTGGCCTTCGAGCTCATGCGGGTGCCTGGGCTGGGCCCCAAGAAGGCGAAGTCGCTCGTCGATCAGCTCGGCATCGGCTCGCTCCAGGAGCTCGAAGCCGCGTGCCGCGAGGGACGCGTGGCGGGGCTCAAGGGGTTCGGGGCCAAGACCCAGGCCGCGATCCTCGGCAACATCGCGTTTGCGATGGATCCGGGCCATGCCCGGCTCCTCTGGGAGCAGGCCGACGACGTCGCCGGCACGCTGCTTGCCTGGATGCGGCAGTGCCCGGCTGCCAGGCAGGTCGAGGCCGCAGGCAGCTGGCGACGAGGCCGGGAGACGGTGGGCGACCTCGACCTCGTCGTCGATGGCGATGACGCGGCCGCCGTGATGGATCGGCTGGCCGCCTGGCCTGAAACCGCCGCCGTGCTGCAGCGGGGCGACACGCGGATGAGCGTCCGCGGCCCCCAGGGCCTGCAGATCGATCTCCGGGTCGTGCCGCCCGAGTCTTTCGGCGCCGCCCTGCAATACTTCACCGGCTCGAAGGAGCACAATGTTCGACTCCGCTCGCGGGCGCGCGACCTCGGGCTGACCATCAACGAGTACGGGGTGCATCGGCTCGAGGCGGCGACCGACGGCGGTCGCCCCGGCTCGTCCGGTGTCGTGGCGGGCCGCACCGAAGCGGAGGTGTATGCGGCGGTCGGGCTCCCCTGGATTCCACCCGAGCTCCGCGAAGGCCGGGATGAAATCGATCGTGCGGCGGCCGGCACGCTTCCGGAACTCGTCGCACTCGCCGACATCCGCGGCGACCTGCACATGCACACCACGGCCACCGACGGGGAGGACACACTCGGCGACATGGTGCGTGCCGCCATCGCCCGGGGCCTCGACTACGTCGCCATCACGGATCACGGCCAGCGCGTCACCATGGCCCACGGCCTCGATCGCGACCGGCTGCTGCGGCAGTGGGACGAGATCGATCGGCTCAACGACGCGCTCGCCGCGGAGGGGACGCCGCCGATCGTGGTGCTCAAGGGCATCGAAGTCGACATGCTGGAACGTGGCGGGCTCGATCTCCCCGACGACGTGCTCGAGCAGGCCGACTGGGTCGTCGCCAGCCTGCACTACGGGCAGAATCAGCCTCGCGACCGGATCACCGCCCGGATCGTGGAGGCGATCGAGAACCCGTTCGTGCGGGTGATCGGCCATCCCACTGGCAG
>CAXNJC010000330.1:0-3119 GCA_964202525.1 Pirellulales bacterium | reverse complement strand
GATGCCGTCGGCGGCCTTGAGCGTGTCGAGCATGTTGAGGGCGGCGGTCTTGGCCTCGCCGGCGGTGGCGCCCGAGTAGCGGTTGGCGGAGATCACGCTCATGCCCGGCCGGCCCGCGATCGCCGCAGAAAAGCCCGCCTCGCGCTCGTCGGTGCTCGCCGAGCCCACCTGGTAGCGGAGCAGCACCACCTTCCCCGTGCCGTCGAGCACGTCGCCGAGCCGGGCCCCGCCGAGCTCGCCGCCCCGGCGGTTGTCGGTGGCCACGAGGCTCACGAAGTCCTTGCCCGCCTCTCCCTGGAGCGCCGAATCGAAGATCACGACCGGAATCTTCCGCTGGGCGGCCATCGCCACGGGCCGGCGCAGGGCGGCCGCATCGAGCGGGGCCAGTGCGATCGCACTCACGCCCTCGGTGACGAACTGCTCCACGATCGCGATCTGCTGGCCGCGGTCGTTCTCCTTGAGCGGCCCCTTCCAGACGAGGTCCACGTCGAGTTCGGCGGCGGCCTCGCGGGCCCCCGCCTCCACGGTCTTCCAGAACACGTGGGTGGTGCCCTTGGGGATCAGCGCGATCCGGGGCCGGGCGGCGGCGGCCGGCGCGGCGGCGAGGGCGACGAGCAGGACGACAAGCAGGCGAACCATCGGCGGTTTCCAGACGTGCGAATGAAGGACCCCCGGCACGCGGCGAGAATACGCCGCCTCATGAGCCGCTGGCAATCCGCGAACCCCGGCCGGGATCAGCGCCGCCGCAGCAGCGCCGCCAGCAGGCCGAGGGCCGCGCCGCTCGCGGCTGCGAGCGACGCCGGCTCCGGCACCGCCGCCACGGCGTCAAGCGGGGCACCCGGGCGGTAGGGCCCCGCGTCGTAGAGATCCGCCGACAGGAAGGCCGCCGTGTCGAGGATGTCGGCCAGGCCGTCGTAGTTGAAGTCGCCGTCGAGCCAGGTGGCCGCCACGGGCAGGTCGTAGCCGGCGAAGGAGAGCACATTCGACGTATCGAGCAAGTCGACCACACCGTCCACGTTCGTGTCGCCCGGCGCGGCGTAGGTGAACAGCGTCGAGCCGCCGACGTCGAGCCAGCCGACCGCCCGCGGCTCGGAGCCGGCGACCTGCGCCGCCACGAGGCTCGACGTCACGCCGCTGCTGCCATTCCAGCCGCCGCCGTTCATGCCCGCGAGCAGCAGCGACCGCGCGGCGGCGTCCGTCAGGCCGGCGAGCACCGTCACGCTCCCCGCGCCGATGTCGACGAGCCCACCGCCCCCGATGGCGAGCGTGCCGATCGACACGTCGTGGTCGCCCGACACCGAGAGCCTGCCCCCTGTCATCGACGCGATCGACGATCCAACGCCTGCGAGGGTGAGCGTGCCGGAGGAGAACGTGCCGACGGTGGCGACGCCCGCCACCGCCGTGGCGCCTCCCGCGATCGTGCCGCTGGCGAGGCTCCCCGCCGACACGCTGCCGCCGCTGATCGGCGCCGTGAGCCGCCCCGCCACCGCCACCGATCCCGACACCACGCCGCCACTGATGGCGGCGCCGCCGGCGAACCGCGTGGAGCCCGCGCCCGTGAGCGCCGCCAGCGTGATCGTGCCGCTCGTGGCCGTGAAGTGCACGGCCGCGACGGCGGGATTGGCGTTGGTGACCGACCCCAGCCCGAGGCCAGAGCCGCTGACGGTGGCGGTGCCGATCGCCCCCACCCGCAGCGGCGCCACGGGGTTGTAGTCGGCCGCCACGAGCGATCCGGCGTCGACGGCGATCTGCGACGTGCCGGCCAGCGCCCCGGCCGCCGCGGTGAGCACGCCCTCGTGCACCCAAGTGCCGCCGGTGTAGGTGGTGGAGCCCGACAGTTCCGCCCAGCGGCCGGTGAGCGCGATCCCGCCGGAGCCCGAGATCGCGCCGGTGAAGTGGGCCGTGCCGCTGCCGTCGATCTCCAGCAGGTGGCCGGCCGTGCCCGTGTCGAGCGTGGCGACCGACACGCCCCCGGGGCCCACGTTCCAATACTGGCTCGCCGCCAGCGCGAGCGTTGCCGTGAAGACCTGCCGCGAGGTGTCGTAGTTGGTGAGGCCGCCGCGGCCGAGCGTGAGCGTGCTCGCCCCCGAGAACGTGAAGCCGAGCGTGCCGCTCCCGGTGGACTTGAAGTACACGCCGCGGAGATTCGCCGCCGTGTCGACCGCGACCGCGCGGCCGCTGCCGGCCGATGTGCCGCTCAAGAGCACGTACTTGTCGGACGGGGCCGGGAGCGGCGGCGAGAGCCCCCAGGCGGCGCGGTTGCCGATCGAGGTGCTGCTGGTTCCGACCCAGGTGTTCGTGGGGTTGCCCACGACCCTGAGGGCGTAGCCGTCGGGGTTCGTCAGCCGGTTGACCGCCCCCATCACGCTCGCGTTGCCGAGGAAGTTGTAGACGTTGATCGTGGAGAAATCGCTGGCGGCGTTGTTGCCGATGATCGTCAGCTCCGCCTGCCCGTTGGGGTTCGTCCAGGGGATGAAGTCGGGGCTGCCGGAGTCGCCGGGCTGCAGGATCACGCCGGCGGTGTTCGACGAGATGTAGATGTTCGTTCCCGACAGCGTGGTGCCGTTGACGCTCGCCGATCCGATCCGCGGGCTCTGCGTGCCGTCGGGGCCGCGGCCGTAGACCAGCAGCGGCTGCCCGTTGTAGGTGGAGTTGTTCGTGGACGACGTGTTGGCGTCGAGCACGCCGTAGCGGGGCAGGCCCAACTGGGACGGCAACGACGCCGTGAGTTCGCCGATCGACAGGTCGGCCGGCGCGGTGCCGCTGTTGGAGAAGCCGAAGCCGGTGTCAGTGACCGAGGCCTGCGTGCCCGTGGCCAGGCTGCCGTCCGCGGCGAGGACGCGGATCGTCGGCCAGCCGCCATAGTGCCGGGCCACCAAATAATGCCGGGGCGTGATGAACCCGAAGCTCTTGGTGGCATCGCCGTTCGCCCAGCCGACGCCGAGCCAGGAATAGGACCGGCCGATGAACGCCGTGCCCGTGTTGGTGACGGGGGCCGAAGGGTAGCCGGACGCGAACCGATCGTTGACGGCTGCCGAGTAGCCGATCACGTCGAGGGCCGCCGCCCGCCGCGGGGCCGGGACCAGCGTCAGGCCGACCACCACCGCCAGCATCAGGCA
>CAXNJC010000329.1:0-3131 GCA_964202525.1 Pirellulales bacterium | reverse complement strand
ATCGCGGCAGCGCTGGCTGGCCGGCGTGATCGGCCAGTGGCTGCCGCGGATCGCCGAGCGGCAGCGGGTGCAGACGCCCGCGGCGGTCGTGGCCCGCAGCACCTACGAGACGCTCGGCGGCTACCGACCGGAACTCTGCCACGCCGTCGATTGGGAGATGTGGGTGCGGATCGCCTCGCACTACGAAGTCTGGTACGAGCCGCGGGCCCTGGCCACCTACCGCCGCCACGTCGCGAACGAGACCACGCGGCTGTTCGCCACCGGCGCAGTCTGGCCCGACATGGCTCGGGCCATGCGCTTCAACGCGCTGTCGCTGCCCGACTCCATCCGGGCCGTGACCCTCGCCGCCAGCATCCGCTGGCACGCGGCGTCGGCCATCCGCACTGCCGAGCGGCAGCTGGCCGTCGGCGACACGGCTGCGGCCGCGGCCACGCTTCGCGCCATCCCCGACCTGCTCGAGGCGGCCGAGGGGCATGCGACCGACGGGGTGCCGCATCGCCGCATCGCGCAGCTCAGGGCGCGGCTCGGCGGGGGCGGCCCCTGGCGCCGCGCCGCCTGACCCGCGGAGCCGATGCGGTGAGCAGACTCCCCTCGTGCGACGCGGCATCCGATCCGGCGGCTCGCGCCGTCGTGTACGCCCACTTCGATTCCGAGCGGAGGATCGACCCGCACGTGATCCACGCGTTGCGGGAGTACCGCCGGCACTGCGGGCGGCTCGTGCTCGTGTCCAACGGTGGGCCGTCGCGACTACCACAGGAGGCGGCCGCGGTGGTCGACGCCTACCTGCCGCGTCGCAACTCCGGCTACGACTTTGGCGCCTGGCGCGACGGCCTCGCGTCGCTGGATCGCGCCGCCTACGCCGAGATCCTCTGCGTGAACGACAGCGTGTATGGACCGCTGGCGGATCTCGGGCCAACGCTGGCGAGTCCGCGGACGGCCGGGGCCGACCTGTGGGGCACGGTCGTCTCCGAGCAGGCCGCGAGGCGCGGCGGCCCGCGCCAGCGGCACGTACAGACGTGGTTCTTCGCCGCGCGCCGCCGGCTGCTCGAGTCGGATGCCTGGGGGCGGTTTTGGGCAGCCGTCGAGCCGCAGGCCTCGAAGCAGGACGTCATCGAGCGGTACGAGGTGGGACTCTCGCAGGCGGTCGCGGGAGCGGGCATGACGGTCGCGGGGATCTACGACGCGGGCCTGGCCGGGAGGGTCGGGTTCGCCGAACTCCTGCCCGAGGTGTCGCTCCGTGAGCCGGCCCGCTCTTGGCGGGTGGTCCGCAAGGGCCGGCGGGTGCCCCATAACCCGAGCGAACTCGTCTGGTGGCGACTGCTCCGGGCGGGCGTGCCGTTCGTGAAGGTGGGCCTGCTGCGGGTCAACCACTACGGGGTGGACCTCCGGCGGGTGCTCGCCGCGCTGGAAAAGACCCCTGGATTCGACGTCGGCCTGGTGCGGCGGCATCTGGCGCGGTGCGGGTGAGCGCGTCGGAAACCGCCCGTCGCCCGGGGGGAAACCGATCCGACTCGTCGGCCGGAAACGTCGCCGGTATAACTTGCAGGGTCTCGGCCGGGCCGGAGGGCTGCTATGCCCCCGGCTTTTTTCGGACCCGACTTCGTGACGAATTTCACGAAGTCGGTTCCCGCGGCCGAAAAACGCCCCTCCCTCCGGAATCACCGCCCACCCGAGGCCCAGATGGACGCGATCCTGCCGGTCCTGCTGTTCGTCGCGGTCGCAGCAGCCGTTTCGGTCGGCCTGGTGGTGTTTGCCAGCCTCGTCGGCCCGCGGCGGAGCGGGGCCGTGAAGGAGATGCCCTACGAGAGCGGCATGGACCCGGTGCACGACACGCGGCGGCGGTTCGACGTCCGGTTCCACCTCGTGGCGATCACGTTCCTCGTGTTCGACGTGGAACTCCTGTTCCTCTACCCGTGGGCCGTCGCGAGCCGCTCGGCCGCCGGCATCGACGGGGCGGTCGCCAATGGCCTCGTGTCCTCTCGCGGGCTGGTGTTCGCGGCTGCGATGGCGTTCATCGCGCTGGTGATCATCGGCTTCGCCTACGACTGGAGAAAAGGGGTGTTCCGATGGCGGTGATGCCTTCCGGATCGGGTGGTCGGATCGAGTTGCCCGAAAACGTCGTCGTGAGCCGGCTCGACGCGCTGGCCAACTGGTGCCGCAAGAACAGCCTCTGGCCGATGCCCTTCGCCACGGCGTGCTGCGGCATCGAACTGATGGCCACCGGCGCGGCCAAGCACGATCTGGCCCGCTTCGGGGCCGAGGTCTTCCGGTTCAGTCCCCGGCAGTGCGACCTGATGATCGTCGCCGGCCGCGTGGTCATGAAGATGCTGCCGGTGCTGCAGCGGATCTGGCAGCAGATGCACGAGCCCAAGTGGTGCATCTCGATGGGGGCCTGCGCGAGCACCGGGGGCGTGTTCGACACCTACGCCGTGGTTCAGGGCATCGACCGCTTCATTCCGGTCGACATGTACGTGCCCGGTTGCCCGCCGCGGCCTGAGCAGCTGATCCAGGCGATCATCGACCTCCAGGACAAGATCCAGCGCGAGGGCACGATCACCGGCCGCGAGTTCGACACGTCCGGCCGCCAGCTGCGAAAGCGGGCGCTCGTGGAGATCACGGGGCCCGTCGCGATCGACGCCTCCCGCAATCCGGTGCTGCAGCGGGAACTCGCCGCCGCCGCCGAAGCCATCACCTCCGGCTTCTGACCGTCCTCAAGCCCACCCGATGCCCTTCACGCCACCACCCGTCGACGACGTGCTCGCCTCCCTGACCGATCGGTTCGGGAGCCTCGAGACGAGCGTGTTCCGCGGCCAGACCCGCGTGGTCGTGCCGGCGGCGACGTCGTTCGACGTGCTCGCCTGGCTCAAGGATCGCGGCTTCGACCTGCTCGTCGACGTGACGTGCGTCGATTACCTCGACGACCGCGACGCGAAGCACCGCTATGGCCTCGTCTATCTGCTCGCCTCCACCATGACCAATCAGCGGCTCACGATCCGCGTGTTCGTGGACGATCCGGACCCGACCGTGCGCAGCGTGGTCCCGCTCTGGGTGGGTGCCAACTGGCTCGAGCGCGAGGTCTGGGACATGTTCGGGATTCGTTTCACCGGCCACCCCGACCTGCGCCGGCTGAT
>CAXNJC010000328.1:0-3137 GCA_964202525.1 Pirellulales bacterium | reverse complement strand
CACGGAGTTCGGTGCGACGGGCCTCTACGACGCAGGCCCCTATGCCGCGGCCGGCCAGGCAGGGTCGATCGTCGCGGTGCCCGAGCCTGCGAGCGGATGCCTGGTCGCGGTGGCTCTCGCGGCCGCCGCGGCGCGTCGTGCGCGGCGCTGGCGCGGCTGATCGTGCCCGCCGTGCCGGCCCGAGCTACTCGGCGGCCGGCTGCGGGGTGGGAAGGAGTTCGA
This sequence comes from Pirellulales bacterium, assembly GCA_964202525.1. Classification (GTDB taxonomy): domain Bacteria; phylum Planctomycetota; class Planctomycetia; order Pirellulales; family UBA1268; genus QWPN01. The sequence goes on along the minus strand of CAXNJC010000328.1, from coordinate 2,915 downwards.
TCGGCGGGTGCGTCACCGCCGAGCCCTTCGACTCGCCCGGTGCCGGTTGCGGTGCCGGCTCCTCTGCCATGGTCAGCACGCTGCGCGTGCCATCGTCCGCGATGCCCGCGTCGGCCGCGGGCTGCGGAGCCGCGGTGACGACCGGAGCGGTCGGCCGCGGCGGTGCGGACACGGTCGCCCGAGCCGGCTCGGCAGGCATCTGCAGCGGCGGGCCGACGACCGACGGTGTCGGAATCGTGCGAGACGGCTGGATCGCCGGAGCTCCGAACACGAGCGGCGCGGGGGGCGTTAGCGGCACGCCCGCCCGGGCCATCCGGCGGACCGTGGCCGGCCGCGGGGGCGGGGGCACGGGCACGAGCGGTGCGATCTCGGCGACCCGCGCCTCGGCCCGAGCGGCCCGCGCTTCGGCGATCGACTGTCGCGCGTAGGCCCGCTCGGCGATCCGTGCGGCCACCCGTTCCGATCGCGGCGGGACCGCCCACGCCGCACCTCTCCCTGTGGAGACCGTCAGGATGGCGATCGTCGCGAGGCGCATGGCACCGTGAACGAGGGGCTTCATGGGAGGGGTTCTCGGGGTGGGGCGGGAAGGGGTCTGGCCGATCCGACTCGGATTGTCCATTCGACGGCATTGTGCCTAGAGTGGGGGCCGAACCGCAACATTTCGGGACGTCGATGACCTCGTACAACCTTACCCATCTTCGCCAGTTAGAGGCCGAAAGCATCCACATCATTCGTGAGGTGGCGGCCGAGTTCGATAACCCGGTGATGCTCTATTCCATCGGGAAGGACTCGGCGGTGATGGTCCGCCTCGCCGAGAAGGCATTCTTTCCGGCCAAGCCCCCCTTCCCGTTGATGCACATCGACACGACCTGGAAGTTCCGGGACATGTACCGGCTTCGCGACGAGTACGTCGCCAAGGAGCTCGGCTTCAAGCTCCTGGTGCACGTCAACGAGGAGGGCCGGGCCAAGGGGATCAATCCGATCACCCACGGCAGCAAGGTCCACACCGACGTGATGAAAACGCAGGCCCTGCGGCAGGCGCTCGACAAGCACCGCTTCGACGCCGCCTTCGGCGGAGCCCGCCGCGACGAGGAGAAGAGCCGGGCCAAGGAGCGGGTGTTCTCGTTTCGTGACGAGTTCCACCGCTGGGATCCGAAGAACCAACGGCCCGAACTCTGGAACCTCTACAACACGAAGGTCCGGAAGGGGGAGAGCATCCGCGTGTTCCCGCTTTCCAACTGGACCGAGCTCGACGTCTGGCAGTACATCCACCTCGAGAACATCCCGATCGTGCCGCTCTACTTCGCCGCCGAGCGGCCGATCGTCTGGCGGGATGGCGTGATGATCATGGTCGACGACGAGCGGCTGCCGCTGAAGCCCGGCGAGACGCCCGAGATGCGGCGCGTGCGGTTCCGCACGCTGGGCTGCTATCCGCTGTCGGGCGCCGTCGACTCCACCGCCACCACGCTCCCCGAGATCATCCAGGAGATGCTGCTGACGACGTTCTCCGAGCGTCAGGGCCGCCTGATCGACTCCGACGAGGCGGGCTCGATGGAGAAGAAGAAAAAGGAAGGGTATTTCTGAGCCGTGCCCGCGTTGCAGAGGACCGCGGCGAAGCCGTCGGCCGCTGAACGCTGCTTGCGGCCGAAGGGCGGCGGGCGTCGAGAACCAAGTCATGAGCCAACCGATCTTCCCCGCCTACCGCGAACGCTGCGAGGGGCTGCCCGTGCCGATCGAGCGGCGTAGGAAACCGAGCGCAGCCACGATGGCGAAGCGAGGTTTCCTCCGAGCGAGCGGAGGGCAGGGTGCCCGCAGCGAGCGTCCGGCGAGACGGCACGGGCAGCCCCGAGCCTACACCACCGAGGCCTGAAAGCATGTCGCACCAATCATCCCTGATCGCCTCGAACATCGAGGAATACCTCGCGCAGCACGAGCGGAAGGAGCTTCTCCGCTTCATCACGTGCGGCAGCGTCGACGACGGCAAGAGCACGCTCATCGGCAGGCTGTTCTACGAGTCGAAGATGATCTACGAGGATCAGCTCGCGGCGATCAAGAAGGACACCGGCCGCTACGGCACGACCGGCGAGGAGGTCGACCTCGCGCTCTTCACCGACGGCCTCGAGGACGAGCGGCAGCAGGGGATCACGATCGACGTCGCCTACCGCTACTTCTCGACCGACAAGCGGAAGTTCATCATCGCCGACACCCCCGGCCACGAGCAGTACACGCGAAACATGGCCACCGGGGCATCGACCGCCGACCTGGCGATCATCCTGATCGACGCCCGGCATGGCGTGCTCACCCAGACCAAGCGGCACTCGTTCATCGTGTCGCTCTTGGGCATCAAGCACATCGTGGTGGCCGTCAACAAGATGGACATCGTGGGCTACGACCAGGCGGTGTTCGAGAGGATCAAGGGCGACTACATCGCCTTCGCGAGCCGGCTCGATCTGCCCGACGTGCACTTCATGCCGATCTCGGCGCTCAAGGGCGACAACGTCGTCGCTCCCAGCCCCAACATGCCCTGGTACACCGGCTCGCCGCTGATGCCGCTGCTCGAGACGGTCTACATCGGCTCCGATCGCAACCTCGAGGACCTGCGGTTTCCGGTGCAGCTCGTGCTCCGGCCGAACCTCGACTTCCGCGGCTTCGCCGGCACGCTGGCCTCGGGGATCGTCCGCAAGGGCGACGAGGTCCTCTCGCTGCCATCGCGAAATAAGAGCCGGGTGAAGAGCATCGTGACCTTCGACGGGGTGCTCGACGAGGCCTTCGCGCCACAGTCGGTCACGCTCACGCTCGAGGACGAGATCGACTCCAGCCGCGGCGACATGCTCGTGCGGCCCGGCAACGTGCCCAAGGTCGACCACCGGTTCGATGCGATGCTCGTCTGGATGAGCGAGGAGCCGCTCGTGCCC
>CAXNJC010000327.1:0-3139 GCA_964202525.1 Pirellulales bacterium | reverse complement strand
CGCTCGTCGACGAGAACCGCCTGCTCGTGAAGCATGGCCTCGAGCAGCTCCGCAGCCGCGGCGGGCCCGGCCTCGCCCGGCTGATCGAGCTGACCGGGCTCACGACCGCATCACGGATCGAGAGCGAGCACGTGGCGTTCAAGCTGGGGCCGAGGCTCAACGCCGCCGGCCGGATGGCGACCGCAGCCAACGGCATCGAGCTGCTGGTCACCGACGCTCCGGCCCGCGGCGGGCAACTCGCCGAGTATCTGCACGAGCTCAACGCGCAGCGGGAGGCGGAGGAACGGAGCCTGCAGCTCGCGGCCGCGAAGCAGGCCAAGGAGCAGTTCGACCCGGAGGGCGACGCGGCCCTCGTGCTGGCCGATCGCGGCTGGCACAAGGGCGTCGTGGGCATCGTCGCCGGTCGGCTCGCGGAGCGGTGGCATCGGCCGGTGGTGATGATCGCCCGCGACCCGCTCCAGGGCGGCCCCGCGGTGGGCAGCGTGCGGAGCGTCCCGGGGTTCGACGTGCTCGAGGCGGTGAAGGCCTGCAGCGAGTACCTGCTCGGCTGCGGCGGGCATGCGGCGGCCGCGGGCCTCCAGGTCGACGACGCGAAGATCGACGACTTCCGGCGGGCGTTCGTCGCGGCGGTCGAGGCGCGGATGCCGGAGCCGCTGCGGAAGGCCCAGCTGACGCTCGACGGCGAGACGTCGCTCGCCGCGCTCACGCTCGACACCGTCGAGCAGCTCGAGAAGCTCGCGCCCTTCGGCGAGGGCAATCGCCGCCCCACGCTCTGCGCCTCGGGCGTGACGCTCGCGGAGCCGGCCCGGCCGATCGGCCAGTCGGGCAAGACCCTCCAGCTGCGGCTCGTGCAGCACGGCGCGGTGATCCGAGGCGTGGCCTTCGGTGGCGGCGAATGGCTCCCGCACCTCCCCGCCCCGGGTGAGCCCTTCCACGTTGCGTTTCGACCGAAGATCAACGAGTTTCGTGGCCGCCGCACCGCGGAGGTCGAGGTGGTCGACTGGCGGCCGGCCGGCGTGGATGTGGCAACCGACCTGCCGACACTCGTGGCGGCCGAGTGAGACGTTCTCCCCTGACGCCGCTGGAGCCCCCCACCGCCATTTTCCGGAAGCGTCACCGCGTGAGCGGTACGGCAAACCCTCGCTGATTCTGGAAGCGTAACCGCGTGAGCGGTACGGCAAACCCTCGCTGGAACCCGACATGAGCCCCTCACCCCTTGTCATCGCCGTCGCCTTCGCCGCCGCTTGCCTGACCTCGACCATGCGTGCCGACGAGTGGCCGCAGTGGATGGGGCCTGCCCGGGACGCCATCTGGCGGGAGCGGGGGCTCACCACGTCGATCCCCGCGGCCGGCCTGCCCGTGAAGTGGCGGGTACCGGTGGCGGGCGGCTACGCGGGGCCGGCGGTGGCCGGTGGCCGCGTGTTCCTCACCGACTACGTGGCCCGCGCGGGGGAACTCGTCAACGGGCCCAACGACCGCACCGTCCGCGCCGGCACCGAGCGGGTGCTTTGCCTCGACGCCGCCACGGGCGGCCTGCTCTGGAAACACGAGCAGGACTGCGCGTATTCGCTGTCCTACGCCTCGGGCCCGCGGTGCACGCCGACGGTCGCCGACGGCCGCGTCTACACCGTGGGCGCCGAGGGCGACCTGCTCTGCCTCGAGGCGACGACGGGCAAGGTGCTGTGGTCGAAGGACTTCAAGAAGGACTATTCGGCCCCCACGCCGATCTGGGGATTCTGCGGCCACCCGCTCGTGGCAGGCGACCTGCTCATCTGTCTCGTCGGCGGCCCCGGCAGCGTGGCGGTGGCATTCGACCGCATCACGGGGCAGGAGCGCTGGAAGGCGATCTCGGCGAGCGAGAGCGGCTACTGCCCGCCGACGATGACCGGGACCGGCGATGCCCGAGAGCTGCTCATCTGGGATGCCGACAACCTCAACGGCCTCGATCCGGCCACGGGCCGCGTCCGCTGGTCGCAGCCGCTCAAGCCGATGTACGGCATGTCGATCATGGCGCCGCAGGTGGCCGACACGAGCCTCGGCCGGGTGCTGTTCGCCAGCGGCATCGGCCGGGTCGCGGCGCTTTTCGCGCTCGCCGCGGACGACGCCCCCCCGAAGCTCCTCTGGCGGGGCGCGCCCAAGTCGGCGGTGTACTGCGCCAACTCCACACCCTTCATCGCCGGCGACGTGCTCTACGGCTGCGACTGCGACACGGGCGCCCTCACCGCGGTGGCCCTCGCCGACGGCCGCCGGCTCTGGGAGACACTCGCTCCCACCACCGGCGGCGAGCGGCGGAGCAAGCACGGCACCGCGTTCCTGGTGCGGCAGGCGGAGCCCGTTGCCGGCGACCCGCCGGCAACGACCCGCACGTGGATCTTCAGCGAGACCGGCGATCTGATCCTGGCGCGGCTGTCCCCCGAGCGGTACGAAGAGCTCGGCCGCATGCGGGTGGTGGAGCCCACAAACGAGTGCTTCGGCCGCGAGGTGGTCTGGAGCCATCCGGCGTTCGCCGGCGGCTGCATCTTCGTGCGGAACGACGACGAGCTGGTCTGCGTGACGGCCACGCGGTGACGCCTGCGCGGCCTCAGCCGCGGCCCATGGCGAAGATCGCCTCCATCATCCGGCGGTAGGGGCGATCGAGGGCCACGCCGCGGCGGGCCATCATCCGCTCCATGTCCGTCAGGGCCTTGTCGAGCCGGTAGTCGACGCTCGCGCCCGGCTGCACCCACTTGAAGGACGGAATCTCGCGGGCCGGAAACCCCGCCCCCACCACGACCGAACTCACGCCGCAGACCGTGCCGGTGTTGAGCATCGTATTGATGCCCGTCTTGCAGTGGTCGCCCATGATGGTGCCCACGAACTGCGCGCCGGAGTCGACCTCCAGGCCCGTCGGCCAGTCGAGCAGCTTGACGGTTCCGTAGGTCATCTTGAGGTTCGAGGCGGTCGTGTCGGCCCCGAGATTCACCCACTGGCCGAACACCGAGTTGCCCACGTAGCCGTCGTGGGCCTTGTTGGAATACGAGTGGAACACAGTGCTCGCCACCTCGCCGCCGACCTTGCAGTGCGGCCCGATCGTCGTGCCCCCATAGATGCGGGCTCCCATCCGCACCGTGGCCCCCTGCCCCACCGCCACCGGCCCGCG
>CAXNJC010000326.1:0-3160 GCA_964202525.1 Pirellulales bacterium | reverse complement strand
GAAGCGAAGGCGGCATCCGAGTGAGCCGAGGCCACGATGGCCGAGGTGAACGTCCGGCGACGGGGCACGGGCGACCCCGAGCCCTGCGGACGGCCGGTCCGCATCGCTTACGCGATGGCGGCTTCCTGAGAATCAGGCGGCGTCGGGCTCGATGCCGAGGTCGCGGATCGTGACGAGCGACTCCAGCGGAATCCCGCGGGCGGCCAGCGCCTCGCGGCCGCCGGCGAGACGGTCGATCACCGTCACGAGCCGCTCCACGACGAGCCCGAACTCGATCGCGCGGTCGATCGCGAGGAGTGACGAGCCCCCGGTCGTGACCACGTCCTCCACGATCACGACCCGCTGGCCTGGCTCCACCGGCCCCTCGACATACTTCTGCAGGCCGTGCCCCTTGGCCTCCTTGCGGACCATGAAGCCCTTGAGCGGCAGGCCGGCGACGCCCGCCATCGTGACCACGGCGCCGGTCACCGGATCGGCCCCGATCGACATGCCGCCCACGGCATGGGGCAGCGGGCCGCAGGCCTGCAGGCGGTCGAGGATCGCCCGGCCCACGAGCATCGCGCCGTGGGCGTCGAGCACCACCTGCTTGGCGTCGAGGTAGAAGCTTGCCTCGCGGCCCGACGCCAGGCGGAACGTGCCCCGTTTGAGGGCCCGGGCGGCGACGAGGTCGACGAGCTCGCGATGCGGATGGGATGACATGGGCCGCAGTATAAGGACTGGGGCGGATGGCGGGGCCGGCAGTCCGGCTTTTTGACTCGCTGCCGCGGTACCCTAGAATTTCGTCGGTTCGGTTTCCGCCGGAGACTCCCGATGCGGCTCGGCACCGCCATTCGCCGCACCACCGGCCCGCTCCTCGCAGGAGCGGCGGTCTGGCTCGGGTTCGTGGCCGCCGCGGCGCCGCCGGTGGCGGTCGTGCCGGTGCGGCTGCCGCTGGTGGGCACGCGGGACACCGAAGTGGAGGCCGCCGTCGCGCGGCAGCTCGACCACCTCCGCTCGAGCCCGGCCGAACGCGGCCTGCTCGTGCTGCGGTTCACGGCCGTCGACGGCGAGGAGGCGGGCGGCAGCGACTTCGGACGCGCGCTCGGCCTGGCGAGGTTCCTCGCCGACCCGCGGCTGGCCCGCGTGAAGACGCTCGCCTGGCTGCCCGACGGCGCGACCGGCCATGCGGTGCTCGTGGCGCTGGCCTGCGATGAGATCGCGATCGGCCCGGACGCCGTGCTCGGTCCCGCCGGCCAGGAGGGGCGAGCGGTCGACGCCACCACCCGCGCCGGCTATGCCGAGGTGGCGGCGCGGCGTCGGACGGTGCCCCCCGCGATCGCCGTGGGCATGGTCGATCCGGCGGCCCGCGTGGTGCGGGTCTCGACGGACGACGGTGAACGATTCGTCGAGGCGGCGGAGGTCGAGGCACTGCGGCGGCAGGTCGCGGTGCTCGCCGCGGAGCCGCTGGAGCCCGTGCCACTGTCGTTCGCGGGCCGCCGCGCGCGGGGGCTCGGCTTCGTGCAGCTGCTGGCATCATCCACGGACGAACTGGCCCGCGACCTCGGCGTGCCCGAGCGGGCCCTTGCCGCTGGACCATCGGTCGCGGGCGGCTGGAAGGCGACGCGGGTCACGCTCTCCGGCGGGATCACGCCGCAGTCGGTGGAGCGGACGAAGTCGCGGATCGAGCGGGCCATCGCCGACGGTGCCACCTTCATCTGGCTGTGGATCGACAGTCCCGGCGGCCTGCCCGAGCAGAGCCTCGTGCTGGCCAACTGGCTCGCTGGTCTCGACCCGGCGGTCGTGCGGACGGTGGCCTACGTGCCCGAGCAGGCCCGCGGCGACGCGGCCCTGGTGGCACTCGCCTGCGACGAACTCGTCGTACGGCCCGGCGCCGTGATCGGTGGCGGAGGGGCCGTGGCGATCGGCGACCGTCAGGGTGAAGCCATCGCGGCGGCGTGGCGGGGCGGCGTGGCGCGGAGTCGCGGCCAGAGCTGGTCGCTGCCGGTGGCGACCGTGGTGCCGGGGCTGGAGGTGCGGCGGGCGGAGGAGGAGGGCACCGGCCGCGTCGAGCACTTCACCGAGGCCGAACTCGCCGCTCGTGACGACCGCGACCGCTGGACGCTCGGGCCGCGGATCGGCGTCGGCCCGCTCGAACTCGATGGGCGGCGGGCGGCGGAGCTCGGCCTCACGGCCCACGTCGTGGACGATGCGGCGGGCCTGCGGCAGGCCTACGGGCTCGACGGCACGATCGCGGTGGCGGAGCCGGGCTGGGCCGATCGGCTGCTCGAGGCCCTCGCCAGCCCGAGCCTCGCCTGGCTCCTGCTGCTGATCGGCGGCGCGGGACTGTTCATCGAACTCAAGACGCCGGGCATCGGCTTCGGCGGATTCGTCGCGATGGTCGCGTTCATCGTCTACTTCTGGAGCCAGTACCTCAACGGCACGTCGGGGTGGCTGGAGGTGATGCTGTTCCTCGCCGGCGTGGTCTGCGTGGCGGCCGAGATCTTCGTGCTGCCTGGCTTCGGCGTGCTTGGCCTCGGCGGCGGGCTCTTGGTGATCGCGTCGATCGTGCTCGCGAGCCAGTCGTTCGTGCTGCCGGCCAACGCCTACCAGATCGGCCAGATGCAGCGGTCGCTGCTCGGAATCCTCGGCGCGGCGGCGGGGGTGACGCTGCTCGCGCTGGTGGCCCACCGCTGGCTGCCCGCCACGCCGCTGCTGCGCGACGTGCTGCTCGAGCCGCCGCCCGAGGCCGGCTGGGATGCCGCGGAGGCCGCCGAACTCGTCGGTGCGGAGGGCACCACCACCACGCGGCTGGCACCCGCGGGGAAGGCTCGGATCGCCGGCGCGGTCCGCGACGTGGTGGCCGACGCCGACCTGATCGAGCCGGGCGTCGCCGTGCGGGTGGTGGAAGTGCGCGGCGGCCGCGTCGTGGTGAGGGCGACGTGACGTCGCTGGCCTGGATCGCCGCGCTCGTGCTCGTGGGCATGGCGATGCTCGCGCTGGAGGTGTTCGTGCCCTCGGGGGGCGTGCTCGGCTTCCTGAGCGTGGTCGCGATCGTGGCCGGCGTGGTCACGGCGTTCGTCGAGGAGGGGCCGACGGTCGGCGTGGGCACGCTGGCGGTGGTGGTGGCGGCAGCGCCGGCCATCCTTGCGATCGCGCTGCGCATCTTTCCCGAGACGCCGCT
>CAXNJC010000325.1:0-3163 GCA_964202525.1 Pirellulales bacterium | reverse complement strand
CAGCCGGCAGAGGGCCTCCACCCGCACGCTCTGCGGCGTGCATACCCTCGACAGGTCGTTGCGGAGGAGGTCGACGATCATCACGTTCTCGGCCCGGTCCTTGTCGCTCGCCTCCAGTTCCGCCGAGGCCCAGAGGTCGGCTTCCGGGCTCGCGGTCACCCGCCGCGTGCCCTTGATGGGGTGCGTGCGGACCACGCCCCGGGCCACCTCCAGAAACCGCTCGGGCGACATGCTCGCCACCTGCACGGCCCCGGCGTCGAGATAGCCGGCGAAGGGGGCGGGGTTGATCTCGCGGGCCCGAAGGTACGTCGCCACGGGATCCACGTCGGCCGCCACCTCGAACCGCTGCGCGAGGTTGGCCTGAAAGATGTCGCCGGCGCGGACGAAGTCGACCCCGGCCGCGACCATCGCGAGATAGGCATCGCGGGTGTGCGTGGACCGCACCCACGGCCGCTCTGGCAGCGGATGCTGCGCGGCGGTGGCGACGATCGGCTGGGCCGCCGCCGGAGCGGTCGCGGCTTCCGGTTCCGCGAGGAAGGCCGCGAGGCGGTCACGCGCGCGAACCGCCCGCTCCACGGGGCCGCGGGCCGGAACTCCCTGCGAGATGAACCAGCCGCGGCCGAGATCGTGATCGTGAGCGTAGACGACGTCGTAGACGTGCAGCGAGAGGAGCGGATCGGGGCCCGCGGCCGGCGGCGGCTCGAGCCCGAGATGCGCCAGGCCGACCTCGTACGACACCAGCCCCGCCACGCCTCCCTGAAACGGCGGCAGCCCGGGAATCGTCACGCAGGCCAGATCGGCGAGCGACTGGCGCACGCCCAGCAACGCCGCCGCGATCGCGTCGCGGGATGCCGACCAGTCGCCGCCGCGGTCGAGCTGCCAGGAATGGATCGGATCGGCGGCCACGAAGGAGTGCCGGCCGAGGCGGATCGTGGCGGGCTCGCCGGCCGGCGGCGGGGCCGTTGGCCGATCGACGGCCGCGCTGTCGAAGAACACGGCATGCCGCAGGCGGGCCGCATGCCGAAACACCGCCACGGGGTCGAGGCCGGCCGCCGCCTCGGCGACGACCGCTCCCGACGGCGTGATCCAGGCGCGGCCGACCCACGGATGCGCGGGCGCGGGGCTGGTGGCGGTGGGGCGCGTCATGCCGGGGCGGCCTCCGTGGCGTCGCCGTCGCGGCGGGCCGAGGTCTCGGCCGCGCGGGCCGCGGCCCGCGACGGGCCGTGGCCGATTTCGGGCCGCGAGAGGTGGCCCCAGGCGAGGGCCTGATCCTGGCGGTAGTCCTTGCCGAGCGTGAGCGCGGTCACCGCCTTCGCCATCTCGTAGCCGAGATAGAAGGCATGGCTCGGATCGACGTCGTCGCGGCCCGCCGCCCCGAGCTGCTCGAACAGCGCGAAGGGATCGGCCGAGGCGAGGTGCAGGCCGGCGCCGACCACGTGGATCGCGCCTTCCTCGGCGAAGATCCGGAAGTTGGGATCGCGGATGGCGGTGGCGAGCCGGTCGAGGGCCTCGCCGCCGTGGGCCTGCGGCTTGCCAGCCCGCAGGGTGACCAGCCGCGGCTCGACGTGCTTGGGGAGCGTGCGGTTGGCCACGGCGTGCCAGACGAGCGCCCGCCCCAACGCGCACTCGCGGACGCTGCTCCGCGCCCAGTGGATCACCTCGGTGGTGAGCACGGAGCGGATGCCCACCTCCTGGCAGAAGCCGAGGAGCAGCACGTTGACGCCGGCGGAATCGACGTCGGTGAGCTCGGTCAGGTTGCCGATGCCCATCATCATCTCGGCCGCGGGATGCCGCCGGCGGACGTCGAGGTAGCGGCCGAGGCTCTCCGCGAATCCGAATCCGATCGGCTCGAGCACCGGGTCGAGGCGGTGCCGCACGCCCGCCTTCGCGAGGGTCTCCACCGTGGCGTCGAAGCCTTCCATGGTGGCCGGCACGTCGGGCACCACCACCACCTCGCAGCCCCAGTCGGCCGCGGCGGCGGCGTTGGAGGAGTTGACCGAGAGCACGAGATCGGCCCCGGCCCGGACGGCCTTCGCCACCTCGGCCGGGTCGAAGCTGTCGATCGACACCCGGAAGCCCTCGGCCACGAGCATCCGCACCGCGTCGCCCACGCCGGCCCACGGTTCGCCGGGATCGCAGCCCACGTCGATGCGGTCTGCTCCGTCGGCCGCGAGCCGGCGGGCCTCCGCGAGCAGGTCGGGCCAGGCGAGCCGCGGTGCGTGGTTGATCTCGGCGATGATCTCGATGTCGTGGCGGCCGTAGCCCGAGAGGTCGCGGGACTTCTGCCCGAAGAACTCGTCGAGCGCCCGCAGGTCTTCGGGGCCCCGCTCGACGGGCACCGCCGTGACCTCGGCGAAGGCCTCGAGCGGGCCGCGGCACGCCCCAGGGATCTGCACCCGCGTGGTGCCAGCCGGCACCTCCAGCCGCTTCGCGATCCAGGGCGTGGTCATCAGGGCGGCCACGGTGATCGGCATCACCTGCACCGAGAAGTCGAAGCCGGCCCGCGGAGCGAGCCGATCGAGCGCCTGCCGCAGCGAATGCTCGGCGAGCCGGCCGGTGACGAAGTGGATGCGGGGACGGTCGGCGGTCACGTCGGGCTCGCGAATCGGCGGACGCCCGAGTCTATCATGCAGCGCCGGCATCCCCGTCGGCCGTCGCCGCCCGCCGAGCCGCAGCATGATCCTCGAAGGACTCGTCACCACGACCGCCGCCGACGGCCGGATGCACGTGGCCGCGATGGGGCCGGCCATCGACGAGGCCGAACGGGACGCCGGCCGGATCACCCGCCTCGTGCTCAAGCCGTTTGCCACGAGCCAGACGGCGATGAATCTCGCCCGGACGCGGTGCGGCGTGTTTCACATCACCGACGACGCGCTGCTCCTGGCCTGGATCGTGGCCGGGCGGCTCGACGCCCCGCCGCCGGCGCGGCCGGCCACGGCGGTGGCCGGGCACGTGCTCGCCGACGCCTGCCGGGCCTGGGAGTTCACGATCGACGCCGTGGACGATTCGCAGCAGCGGGTCGCGATGACGGCCCGGGTGGTGGCCGAGCATGCGGGCCGGCCGTTCCTCGGGTTCAGCCGCGCCGCCCACGCCGTCGTCGAGGCGGCGATCCTGGTCACGCGGCTCGACCTGCTGGGCCGTGAGGAGGTGCGGCGCCGCATCG
>CAXNJC010000324.1:0-3166 GCA_964202525.1 Pirellulales bacterium | reverse complement strand
CCGCGCGGCCGTCGGCGCGATCGGGAAACACGTCGCCGTAGCACGCCGTCGCCACCCCGTAGCCGCGGGCAAGCAGTGCTTCGACGGGCCAGCGGCGGGCGTGCGTGGCCCGCGACGCCTCCGTCGCGTGGTGATCGACAATGCCGTTCTTCGGATCGTCGGGGAGCCACGCCGTGCACAGGCGGATGCCCGGATCGGGATGCTCCGCCTGATTGCCCTTGAAGTTGAGATGCAGGAACACCGGCACCGGATTCGCAGCCTCCGGCAGGTAGACGAGCACGTCGGTCGTCGAAGCATGAGCCGCATCGCCGAGCCGCAGCCGGGCCTGCAGCCGCGTCGCCTTCGTGCCGTCGGCCAGCGTGGCCGCGGCGCGATCCACCTCACCAATCACGCTCACGGGCACCGCGGGAAGCCGGCGGCCGTAGATGTGCCGCTCGAGGAGTGCGAACTGGTGGGGCCGGGAGGTCGACCGCCACCGATCGGCCGTCGTCGCCGAACGGCCATCGGGCCCGGCGAGCACGTCGGGGAGCGTAAAGGGCCGAACCGCGGCTTCGTCATAGTTGGGCGGCGGAGGCTCCGCCGCCTGGAGCAGCATCATCGAAGCCATCCCGCCGAGCAGCGTCCATCCGGCCCGTCGTGCCGTCGTCATGCGCCGTTCCCCCGACGTCATTCTGCGGTGGCGATCCCAACGCCGCCCCTGCGGTGTGTAGTCTACGAGCCGGAGGAACGGCGCGTGCGACCCATCCTGCATCCGACGCGGCGGACGGTGTTCCGGGGCCTCGCCGCGGCGGCGAGCTGCTTCGTCGGCCCCGCGCGGAGCCGGGCCGCCACGACCGACTCCGTCGCGACCCTGCGCGTGAAGGATGTCCGCACGGCGTTTCACGACCACCGCTACCGCACGCCCTACAAGTTCGGCGGCGTGGCCGTCGACCGCGTCACGCTGCTCGACGTCGAGATCGACGCGGAGACGGCGGCCGGCAGGGTGGTGACCGGTCGGGGCTCGATGCCACTCGGCAACGTGTGGGCGTTTCCGTCGCGGACGCTGCCGTACGGGACCACGCTCGACGCGATGAAGGCGGTCGTGGAGCCGATCGCCCGCAGCCTCGCTGCCTGCCCCGTGGCCGCGCATCCCCTGGAACTCTGGCACCTACTCGAGCCGGAGTATCTCGCGGCCTCCCGCGACGCCTCGGTCCGGCTGGGCCTCGACGCGCCGATCCCGAAGCTGGCCACGCTCGTGGTGGCCAGCCCCTTCGACGCGGCCCTGCACGATGCCTGCGGCAAGTCCCTCGGCCGCAGCAGCTTCCGCACGCTCGCCCCGGCGCTCGTGGGCCACGACCTGGCGCGGTACCTCGGCCCCGAGTTCGCCGGCACGAGCCTGCAGGACGTGGTCCGCGACCGTCCTGCCGACACGGTGCCCTTGTTCCATTCGGTCGGGGGCAGCGATCCGCTCACCGCGGCCGAGGCCGACGCTGCCCGCATTCCCGAGGACGGCCTGCCCCGGACGCTCGCCGAGTGGATCCGCTTCAACGGCCTCTGGAACATCAAGATCAAGCTCCAGGGGGAATCGCTCGACTGGGACGTCGATCGCACGCTCGCCGTGGACCGCATCGCCCGGGAGACGCGGCCCGCGGCCGCCTGGCGGTACTGCGTCGACTTCAACGAGCGCTGCCCGAACGTGGACTACGTGCTCGCGTATCTGCGACGGGTGGCAGAGGAGTCGCCCGCGTGCCTGGAGAGCATCCTCTACGTCGAACAGCCCACGGCCCGCGACCTCGCCGCGCTGCCCCGCAACGACATGCACGCCGCCGCGACACTGCAGCCGGTGGTGATCGACGAGTCGCTGACCGATCTGGAGACGCTGCTGCTCGCGCGAGACCTCGGCTACACGGGCGTGGCCCTCAAGGCCTGCAAGGGGCAGTCGCACTCCCTGCTGATGGCGGCTGCAGCGCGTCGCTACGGCATGTTCGTCTGCGTGCAGGACCTCACCTGCCCCGGGGCGGCCCTGGTGCATTCCGCCGGCATCGCGGCCTGGGTGCCGGGCGTGGCGGGCATCGAGGCCAACGCGCGGCAGTACGTGCCGGCGGCCAACCGGCCCTGGGAGGACCGCCTCCCGGGCATCTTCCGAGTGACCGACGGCTCGATGCACACCACGTGCCTGGACGGTCGTCCTGGCCTGGGCGCGGATGACGCCTGACCGACCGCCGGCCGCAGCCTCCGCCATGTCACGCGGGTGCGACGCCCACGTCGCGGATTCACGTCCGCGCGACACCCCAGTCTCACAGACCCCGGAAAACAGCCGCGCCGGCGCCGGCTGGCCTTTGGCACGGGGTCTGCACTGGAGTCGTTGTGGCGGGAGTCGATCGGTGCGATCGGCTCGGTTCGATTCATCTCCGGCACCGCCCTGCGGGCCGATCACGTCGAGGAACGCATCATGAAGAAGATTGAAGCCATCATCCGCCACTTCAAGCTCGAGGAAGTGAAGGACGCCCTCAACGCCTTGGGCGTGAAGGGCATGACCGTGACCGAGGTCCGCGGCTTCGGCCGTCAGAAGGGTCACACCGAGACCTACCGGGGCGCGGAGTACTCGGTCGACTTCCTGCCGAAGGTGAAGATCGAGGTGGTGGTGGGCGACGACGAGGCGCAGGCGGTGATCAGCAAGATCATGACGACGGCCCGTACCGGCCAGGTGGGCGACGGCAAGATCTTCGTGACGAATCTCGCCGAGGTCGTCCGGATTCGCACGGGCGAGACGGCCGCAGCCGCGATCTGAGTACTGATTTTCAGCGCAGCTGGGCCATCCATGGCCCCGGCTGCTTGGCCCGTCCGGGACAAGCCACGCTTGCCCCGGACGGGCGGCGGCCAGCATCCGGCCGGCCGACACCCCAGCCGGAGGCCCGAAGGGATTCGCCGGTGCGGCGTGCCACAGCACTTCTGTGGCGCGATGCCCGTCGGAGGCATGCTTCGCCGCCGGGGGGACTTGTGAGTTCGCTTCCCCAACGGAACCGAGCGGGCACCGAGGTGCACAAATCTCCCCGTCGTCTGCGCGTGCCCCCGACAGGCTGCTCCAGCAACGGCTCGGAGCAGGAAGCGTAACCGCGTGAGCGGTACGGCTGCACTCAGCGAGGGGAGGCCCGTGCCCCGTGGCCGGCGTATGCCGCCAAGCGTA
>CAXNJC010000323.1:0-3167 GCA_964202525.1 Pirellulales bacterium | reverse complement strand
TGCTCTTCGAGGGCATCCAGGTCGCGACGCACCGTCGATTCGGAAACACCGAGCTCCCGGACGAGCTCGTCGAGCGCGGCGAACCCACGAACCCGGATGAGCTCCAGGAGTCGCTGCCGCCGATCCGAGTTGTGCGAAAGTGTCGTCACGGAAACACGAAAACTAGCATCATGCGGCGGATCAGTCAATGAAAGCACGCACTGCATGACGGGATTCACGCTCGTTTGTGGTCGAATTCCGCCTCGTCTTGGTACGGCGGGCGGCCGTTCCGGTCCGAGCGACGCGTTTCCTGCTGGATAACCGCCTCATCGTCACGGTAGGTTGCGGGCGTCGTCGCGTGCGAGTCCGGATGTTCGGTGATCGATTTTTCTCACCCGCGCTGCCCTTCTCACCCTCCCAGTCGGTACACCGTGAACGTCGTTCGTCACCTGCTCACGCCGGCCCAGCGAAGCCGGCTCCCCGGGCCGCAGCTCGCGTTCATCCGCCCAGTGAGGGACCGGGATCTCCCGCGGCTTGCCGCCCTGATCGGCAGCTGTCGAGGCCATGGCGGCCTGGGGGATTCAGCGTCCGCGCAGGGGCTTCTCGGCACGATCGCCGGCTCGGAGGGCCGTCAGGCGTTGGCCTGGCTGGCGGAGCGAGAGTCCACGACGATCGCCGCGATCGGCCTCGCTGGCGTGACCGTGGGGTCGCGCGTTCACTGGTCGATCCCGTTTCTGGTCGTGGCGCCGGGGGCGCGGCGGTCGGGAGTGGGAACGAGCCTGGTGCGGGCGGCCCTGGGTGAGGCTGAGGCCCGCGGCGCGACCACGGTGGTGGCGGAGACGCTGGCCACCTGGCCGGCTGCCGAAGGCTTCTGGCGGTCGGTCGCAGCGCACCTCGCGGGCTGACGACCACCAACCCCGCATCGCGCCTCTCAGCCGAGCCGCTCCTTCAGCCACAGCCCGGAACCGAGAAAGGCGACCCCGCTCGCCAGCAGGTTGATGCCGACCAGCGTGCCGAGATAGACGCCGGACATCTGCGTCGGGCTCATCAGGAGCACGCCGCCGAGCAGCGATGTGATCAGCCCGTCGGCGAGCACCCAGCCCCACGGGAAGTCGCGTGGCAGGGAAAAGGCGGCGGTCAGTTTCGCCGCCGCCTCGAACAGGAGCACGAGACCGATGAACGTGGTCATGGCATGCACGCCCTGAGCGGGGATGGCGAGCATCGCCGTGCCGGCGACAAGCGAGAGCCCTCCGCAGAGCACGGTCAGCCAGAAGCCCCGCCAGGTGTAGGTGCTCGCCGCGGCCCCGAGTTGGGTCACGCCGGCGGCCAGCAGGGAACCGGCCACCATGAAGTCGATGAAGGTCGCCGCCCCCCAAGGCACGGCGATGGCGAGAATGCCGAGCCCCGTCAGGGCGATGCCCAGCCAGATCAGCCGGGACTTCAGCCTCGATGCCAGCCCGTGATGATGGGGGGCGTGTTCCATGGCAAATCTCTTCTCCGGGGTGCGTGCGGTCACAAATACCCTTATACACCCTTGCCGCGTCCGGCATCAGGCCGCGCCCAATCCCTCCATCCGCCGCCAGGCGCTCATCTGCCCGAGGTGCATCATCATGTGGCCGCCGCAGTAAAAGGCCTGGGCCGAGCCGATCGTCGGGAAGAGTTCTTTCATGCGGCCTTCGGCCGGGTTGGGCTGATCGAACGTCGCGTCGGGCGTGCTCCGCAGAGCCCCCATGGTCATGCGGTGGCCCTCCAGAAAAAACGCCACCACCTGATCGAGCGGCGGGTACAGGTCGCCGTCCACATCGTCCACGCACTTCGCGTCCTTGGAGAACACCAGTTCGAAGCCATCGGGCACCGGCGGGGCGGGATGGCCGATGAGGCGGAGGATCTTCGGCGCGTAAAGGCTCAGGTGGCCGTAGATGAAGGCCGGATGGTTGGACTCGACCACCACGCCCCCCGGCACGGCGAACCGGCCCGCCCGGTCGGCCGGAACGTTTTTCAGGAGCCGCTCAGCGTAGCCGAGCGAGAGCTGCAACGAGTCGGCGATCACGTTGCCGAGGGATCGGGACATGGGGAAACTCCGTGTGCGGTGAGGTGGCCGTGGCAAAGGGTCCGCCACGAGCACGAGTTTCGCGCACGGCGCTTGCCGCTGGCAAGGGGATCAGCGAATCCCGGTCGTCCGGTCGCGACGTCTGGCCACTCGTTGCCCGTGGTGCTGACACAAGCCCTGCGTCTCTGAGGCGCGTTGGTGCATTGCCACAAGCGTCGGGCTCGCGACCGGCGGACTCAAGACTCAGGCCTTGCGGCGCCGCCAGCGCCACGCCGCAACGCCGCCCGCCGCTCCCGCAGCAAGCAGAAGGGTCGAAGTCGGCTCCGGCACCGGCACCAAGACCACGCCTCTGAACGCCGTAGTCCCCGAGGCGATGGCAAGCGACGTAAAGGCCGAGAGCGTGCCGCTGAGCACGCTCGTGGCGGCGGAGGTGTCGGTGTACTTCCAGAGCGTATTGGCGCTGCCAGTCATGAACAGCTGCACATCGTTCCCATCGACCCCGCCGGTCAACCCGCGCAGCGCCCCGGTCAGAGCGGTGATCGAACCAGCGGCGTTCCACGTGCCGCTCAGGTCGAGCGTGTACTTCCACAACCCGCCGGAACTGGCCGAGTCGTCAACCGCGTACATCGTGTCGATGCCGGGCACCGCGGGATTGGTGTCAAGGAACGTGAAGCCGTATCGGCTGGTGATAGGAGTGCCGCCCTGTCTGGGAATGTTCGGCAGGAACGTGCTCGCGGTCGGAAGGCCGTTGACGAGAGGGCTGCCAGCCAACTGGCCGACGGTGGGCAAGGTTCCAGAACCGGTCGACTGGTAGAGCTCGTTTCCGAAGATGCCGAGCACGCGAAGATTGGTGCCGATCGACGCCGTCGTAGCGGTCGTGCCAGATGCCACAAACGGACTCGAGCTCGCGACCGTGCCGTACACCACACCACTGTTTCCGCCAATCGCCCAGATCTTGTTGCCATCGGTGGTGGCCACGCCTCGGGGGCTGGAAGTGCTAAACCACGTGCCCATGACCGTCAGCGAGTACGAACCGGTCGTCGTGTTGAACAGTCCCGCCACGCGAGGGACGATGGCGCTCGTTGCGGCTGAAATGCTCGAGCCGGCCGGGATGGTTGAGTTGTAGCCGCTCAAACCG
>CAXNJC010000322.1:0-3173 GCA_964202525.1 Pirellulales bacterium | reverse complement strand
GCTCGAGGGATCCACGCGGCCGGCACGGGGCACGCTCTCGATCGCGATGGCGGCAGCCCGCCAGAACCGCGACCGGCAGGGGCGACGGCTCAAGGGCATCGTGGTGCCGACGGCGAGTGCGACCGAGGCGGCCGTGGTGGAAGATATCGACGTCATCCCCGTGGCGTCGCTGACGGAGGCGGTGCAGTTCTTCGCCGGGGAGCTTCACATCCCCCCCGCGCCGCCGCGGGTCAGCGAGTGGTTCGACCGGTTCGCAACCTACGACGTCGACTTCGCCGACGTCCGCGGCCAGGAGGCCGCAAAGCGGGCGATCTGCGTGGCGGCTGCCGGCGGCCACAACATCGCGATGGTCGGCCCACCCGGTGGCGGCAAGACGATGCTCGCGAAACGGATCCCCACGATCCTGCCGCCGCTGTCGGCCCAGGAGTCGATCGAGACCACGCGGATCTACAGCGCGCTGGGGCTGATGCAGCCAGGCCAGCCGCTGTTGGCCACGCGGCCCTTCCGAGCGCCTCATCACACGATCTCGGAAGCCGGCCTCGTCGGCGGCCGCTCGATCCCGATGCCGGGCGAGATCTCGCTCGCCCACAACGGCGTGCTCTTTCTGGACGAGCTCCCGGAGTTCCAGCGACGCACGCTCGAGGTGATGCGGCAGCCGCTCGAGGAGGGAGCGGTGACGATCAGCCGCGCCAAGTCGACCACGCGGTTTCCGGCCGACTTCATGCTCGTCGCGGCCATGAACCCCTGCCCCTGCGGCTATCGCGGTGATCCCCGGCGGGCCTGCCAGTGCACGGGGCCGGCGGTGGAGAAGTACATGGGCAAAATTTCCGGCCCGCTGCTCGATCGCATCGACATCCACCTCGAGGTGCCGGCCGTGCCCTTTCGCGAGCTCTCGGCAGCGAGGCCCGGCACGTCGAGCGAATACCTCCGCGAGGCCGTGCTGGCAGCCAGGATCAGGCAGGCGGCCAGGTTTGGCGATGCGAGCGGCCGCGGCCCTCGGTGCAACGCGCGGATGTCGAGTCGCGAAATCCGGGAGCACTGTCGGACGGAGCCCGCCGCCTCGGAACTGCTCCGCGCGGCCGTGGCCGATCTCGGACTGTCCGCGCGGGCCCACGACAAGGTGCTGCGGGTGGCTCGAACGGTCGCAGACCTCGACACCGCCGAGCTGATCTCGTGCGCGCACGTCAGCGAGGCGATCAACTACCGACTCCTGGATCGGAGCCTGTGGCAGTAACGGCAGCCGCGGCGACGCGCGTGCCCTCTCGCGGTCGTCGAGGCCCGCAAACACATCTCGACGGGCTCCGGGGCCGTCTGCCACACTTCGGACATGACGATCTCCCCCCACGTCACCGCTCCCAGCCGACGCATCACGTCGTTTCAGGCGTGCCTGCTCGGGATCGCGACGGTGCTCGTGGCGGTGGGTGCCGCAGCCTTGCTTATCGATTTGCCTATCGCCCGGTGGTGCAAGGCCAATCGAATCCCGGGCGAACTCGGCCGCCTGATCAACCTGCTCGAGATCACGGGTCATTCGCTGGGCGCTGCCATCGGCCTGATCGCCGTGGTGGTGCTCGATCGTTCGCTCGGGTTTCCGTGGCCGGGACGGTTCGGCGCCGGTGAGCAGGCCTTTGTCCGCATGATCGCCGCCACGTTTCTCGGCGGCCTGCTCGTCGATGGCGTGAAGCTGTCGGTGGAGCGCGTGCGCCCGCAAGCCGCGAACCTCGCCGCGGCGGGTTCGTGGATCGGAACGTTCGGCGACTCGGCTCTGGCCGTCGACAAGCCGCACAAGACCGACCTCATGAGTTTCCCGTCGGGGCATTCCGCCGTCGCGGCGGGCTTCGCCGCCGCGCTGGCGTGGCGGTATCCCCACGGCTGGCCACTGTTTGCCGCTCTCGCCGCGGCAACGGCCGTCCAGCGGGTGACGACCTCGGCGCACTATCCGAGCGACGTCGCGTGCGGCGCCGCGGTGGGCCTGATCGCGGCAGCCTGCTGCCTGGGGGGAACGCTCCCCGACAGGCACGGCGTAGCCCGGGGCACGGCCGCGTGATACCATTTCGCAGGCCGGCGTGCAGGCAGCACAGACAGGCGGCGACTGGAGGGATCGATGGCGGTCAAACGGGCGGCAAAGAAGGCGGCGCGAGCGGCGACGACGGACCGCGATGAGTCGCCGAGCCCGGCGACCGAGCGGGCGGCCGGCGGCGGCGGTCGCCGAATCCTGCTGGTCGACGACGACCCCGAGATCGTCGAGTCGATGCGCACGGTGCTCGAGTCGCGGGGCTACACGATCCTCGTCGCTCGCGACGGCAACCAGGGATTGGTGCTGGCCGAGACCGAGGAGCCCGACCTCGTCGTGCTCGACATGATGATGCCGAAGCGGAGTGGGTTTCTCGTGCTGGAGAAGCTCCGCCGCAGCCGGCCCAACCCGATGCGCGTGATCATGATCACGGCCAACGAGGGGAGCCGGCACAAGGCGTACGCCGAAATGCTCGGCGTGGACGACTACATCCGCAAACCGTTCGCGATGGACCGCCTGCTCGAGAGCGTCGACCGCTTGCTTTCGTGATCCCCCGTCCGCGAGTGCCCATGCGTGCTCGTCTTGCAGCCCTCGCCGTCGCGGTGTCGCTGACGGCCGGAGCCGTCGCCGACGACACCCCGCGCACCTGGGAGCAGCCCGTCGTCCCGATGCCCGTGGTGCGGGCCGGTGACGGGGCGGCGGCCAACGCTGGATCGGAGCCGGCCTTCACGGTGCCCGACGGCTTCGTCGTGGAGCGGCTGTTCGTCGTGCCGAAGGACGAACTCGGCTCCTGGGTGTGCCTCGCCACCGATCCGCAGGGCCGGATCATCGCCAGCGACCAGGGTGACAAGGGACTGGTGCGGATCACGCCCGCCCCGCTCGACGGGTCGGCACCGACGAGCGTCGAACGACTGCCGGCGGCGATCACGTCGGCGCAGGGGCTGCTCTGGGCGTTCGACGCGCTGTATGCGGTGTGCAACGGCGGGCCCGGGAGCGGCCTCTACCGCGTGACCGACCCCGACGGCGACGACCGCCCCGATCACGTGGAGAAGCTGCGGAGCCTCGACGGCGGCGGCGAGCACGGCCCCCACGCCGTCCACCTCTCGCCGGACGGCACGCGGCTGTTCGTCATCTGCGGCAACCACACCAAGCTCCCCTTTCC
>CAXNJC010000321.1:0-3176 GCA_964202525.1 Pirellulales bacterium | reverse complement strand
TGTTGGGTTCGTCCGGCACGATGCCGAACCGCTGCCGCATCACGTCGTCGAAGTCGAGCCACACCTGAACCACCGGCGACTCCTTCCGGAACCGCGACTTCACGACCGTGTGCAGGGTCTTGGGCACTTCGGGCAGGCATGCGATCGGGATCACGTGCACGTCGGGCGGGGCGATCCCGGCCGGCCAGCCTGCCAATCCCACCACCGGCTGCCGCGACCACTCGGTGGCGGGCGCCTGCGACGCGGTCGGATGAAACTGAACGTGGAGCCTGCGACCGAGTTCCAGTGCCGCCTCGGCTCCCTTGCGCCCGGCGTAGACGAGCACGACCACGTCACCCCCGTAGCGGAGCGTCTCGTGGCGGTTCTTGAACTGGTCTTCGAGGGCGATGTTGACGACCCGCGGGGCGTCGGCGGCCCCGGCGTGGCGACCCTCGAAAGCGACCGCACACAGCAGGCACAGTACGATCAACGGACGGATAGCAGCCATGAGTACACCAGCGGTGGAGCGACGGACGAAAGCGGGGACGTACCGCGCGGCCCCGCCCCGACGCAACAGCGATCTCAGCCCCGCGATCAACCCGCATTACGCGGCCGCGGCCATCGCGGCGTCGTCCGCGGCGTCGTCGGGGACGGCCTCGGCTGCGGGCCGACCGCGGCTCAGCACCGCGAGCAGCGCCGGCAGGAGCACCAGCGACGTGATGGTGCAGGTCGTCACGCCCAGGGTGAGCACGCGGCCGAGGCTCTCCAGGCCGCGGTGGCTGGCCACCATCAGGGCCCCGAACCCGAGAATCGTGGTGAGGGCGTCGACCAGCACCGCGTTGGCCGTCGAGGCGCTAATCCGATAAGGCCCCGGCCGCTCGAGCGCGTCGTGCACGATGTGCACGCCGTAGTCGACCGCGATCCCGAGGATCAGCGGGATGCCGATCAGGTTGGCCGCGTTGAGGTCGATGCCGACCAGGCCCATCAGGCCGAACGTCTGCAGCATGCCGACCGCCAGCGGCAGCGCCGCCAGCAGCGAATGGGTGATCGACCGGAAGTCGAGCCAGAGCACGGCCACAATCACCACCAGCGCGTAGAGCCCGG
Source organism: Pirellulales bacterium (assembly GCA_964202525.1). GTDB lineage: Bacteria > Planctomycetota > Planctomycetia > Pirellulales > UBA1268 > QWPN01. The sequence continues at coordinate 2,093 of CAXNJC010000321.1, read as the reverse complement.
CCTGCTCGTAGCTCCGCTTCATCTCGCGGGAGCCCTCGTAGGCCTGTACGGGATTGCCGGTGACCCGCGGATCGACGCCGCGGACGTCGCGGACGAACCGCTCGAGCGACTCGAAGTTCCAGATGTCGCCGCGGCCGTAGATCTTGAGCAGGTGCCGACCGCTCGAGCCCACGAACCGCTCCACGAGGCTCGGCGGCAGGTCGGCGAGCGCCGGCGGCTGCGGATCGGCCACGCCCGCCAGGGCGTGCAGTCGGGAGAGCAGGTCGCCCGCCGCCCGCTGCTGGAACGTGGCGAGGGCCCGATAGCACTCCTCGGGCCCCTTGCGCCGCAGGCATTCGCGGGCCCGTTCCAGATGCCAGGCGGTCCGGAGGCCGCCCGGTCGTTTGGCCGCCTCGGCCTGTGCCCAGGCGAGCGTCTCGCCCAGGGCGTCGAGGCGGTCCACCGGGATCTCCGGCGGCCGCTCGGGCAGCGTGGCCAGCCGGCCGCGGATCCGCGCGATGAGCGGCCCCTTGAGCTCCTCGTCGGCCGGCAGGAGCGACGCAATCTCGTCGACGCGCTCCACGCTCGGCAGGGACACGAGCTGCGCCTTCCGCTCGAGCAGCTGCTCCCGGGAGTCGGCCATCGACAGGGCATACCAGCAGCTCTGGTCACACTCCTCGAGGAGCTTCTTCTCGACCGCGATGCTCTCGAGGCCCTCGGGCTGCATGTTGAGCAGGTTGTGATCGTAGGTGAGTTCGTGCAGTCCGCCCGCCATCGCCAGCGTGGCAGCCATCCCGCCGAGGAGCACGATCCGGGGATGCCGGAACACCGGCGCGAGCCAGGCGTGCACCGGCACCGGCTGGGGGATGGTCCGGCCGAGGAAGCTGCGATCGACCAGCGCGATCGCGGCGGGCAGCACGAGCAGCTCGGCAGCGCAGCACAGCAGGATCCCACCGCCGGCGATCATGCCCAGCTCCGCCACGCCGACGAAGTTCGTCATGGCCGCCGCGAAGAAGGCCACCGACGTGGTGATGGCCCCGGTGAGGATGCCCGGCCCGACGCGGCCGCTCGTCTCGAGCAGCGCCTCGTCGCAGCCCATGCCCTGCCGCCGCTGCTCGAGGTAGCGGCCGACGTAGTAGGTGCCGTAGTCGATACCCACGCCGATCATCGTCACCGTGAAGGTGACGCTGAGGATGTTGAGGTGGCCGACGCTGCCGGTCGCCCAGGCGAACGCCCAGGCCATGCCGATCGCGAGCACCGCGTTGGCCAGAAGCGCATGCCGGATGCCGCCGAATCCGGCGACGATCACGAGCACCACCGCCGACATCGACAGCCCGCTCGCCCAGACCATCGAGGTCTGGCTCGCCCGCATCTCGTCGTCTTCCATCACCGGGATACCGGTGAGCCCGATCGACACGCCGGCATGCCGCTCGCCGACGCGGGCCATGATCCGGCGGAGTTCGTCGGTGGCGGCGCTCGCCCCGGCGAACCCCCCCTTCTCCTTCGTCAGCCGCAGGAGCACGAAGCCCAGCCGGCCGTCCTTGGCCAGGAGGTGCTCGCTGGAGAGGTCGCGGAGGGTCGAGAGCGATTCCGGCATGCCCGGCCACGGCGACACGTAGTCGGCGGGCCGCACCTCCCCCGTCGGCGGCGCCTCCAGGCCTGCCACCAGGCTCTCGACGTAGCGTTCGAGCGACGCAGCCGGCGGCTCGCCGTCGGTGGCCGCCGCACCCACGCCGGAGACCATCTGGCCGGCCAGGCCGCCCACCATCGTGCCGACGCGGAGCTGGGCCCAGCCGCCGTCGAGGATCGGCCCGGTGCGTTCGATGAAGCCGTCGATCGCCGCGAGGTCGGCCGGCGCGAGGTAGTGCAGCCCCTTGGCCCGAATCTTCGACAGGTCGACCTCGTGGAGCACCGAGCGGAAGAGCGACTCCTCGCGGGTCGCCTCTCGCGAGATCTCCTCGAGCACGGCGATCACCGCCTCACGGGACTCCCCCTCGACCACCACCACCGCGTCGTCGTCCTCGCCGAACTCGCGGATGTAGTCGCCCCACAGCTTGCTGTAGTCGCTTTCCGGGTCGACAAGGTCGGCCCGGCTGACCTTGTAGCCGAGATGC
>CAXNJC010000320.1:0-3178 GCA_964202525.1 Pirellulales bacterium | reverse complement strand
CCGCGGCCCGGGCGACGTTGGCGGCTCGTGAGGCGGCGAAGAGATCGGGCATGTCTCGATTGTCACGCGCGGCCGTCGCGGAACCTCAGCCCGCCCAGACGAACTCGACGGGAATGGCGATCTCCGGGTGCAGGCTCTTGTGCACCGGGCAGGTGTGGGCCGCCTGTTCGAGGAGCGACCGGTGCGGGTGGTCGGCCGGCAGGGGAATCGTGATCCGCGTCGCGAGCGACGCGATCCGCCGCGGCGGCTCCTTCGTCATTTCCTTCACCGTCTCGACGGTCATGCCCTTCAGGTCGATGCCGTGCCGCTCCGCCACGATCCCCATGATCGTCATCATGCAGGCACCCAGCGCCGTGGCCACGAGGTCGGTCGGGGAGAAGCTCTCCCCCTTGCCGTGGTTGTCGACCGGCGCGTCGGTGACGAGCGTGGTGCCCGACGGCCCGTGGGTGGCGCGGCACCGCAGCCCGCCTTCGTAGATCGACGACACCTGCACCACGATTCTTGCTCCTTGGCGTGAAGGCCCGGCCCCGCGGGGGCTGCCGAACCGGCTGCTGTCTATAACTGTGCAGCGGCAGTTTACCCGGCACCTTCGGCTGGCACATCCGTTCCATGGGATTCCGATCGCTGCGGTCGTGCGTGGATTCGCTGCGGGCCGAGGGGCAGGCGGTGGTGGTCGACCATCCTGTCGATCCGCACCTCGAGATCGCCGAGATCCAGCGGCGGCTCTTCCGGGCCGGCGGCCCCGCCGTCCTGTTCGCCAAGCCCAAGGGCAGCGACTTCCCGGTGCTCGTGAACCTCTACGGCACGAAGCGGCGGGTCGAGCGGATCTTCGCCGACACGCTCGACCGCGTCCGCAGGCTCGTGGAGCTCAAGCTCGACCCGACGGCGGCCCTGCGGAATCCCCTCCGCTACTGCCGCAGCCCGCTCGACGCCCTGACGATGCTCCCGAAGCGGGTGCGCAGCGGCCCCGCGCTCACCCGCTCGATCCCGCTCTCGCGACTGCCGCAGGTGGTGAGCTGGCCGGGCGACGGCGGCCCGTTCATCACGCTCCCGGCGGTCTACACCGAGCACCCCGACCGGCCGGGCACGAAGCATTCGAACCTCGGCATGTATCGCGTGCAGCTCGCGGGCAACGCCTACGACCGTGACCACGAGGTCGGCCTCCACTACCAGCTCCACCGCGGCATCGGCGTGCACCACGCCGCCGCGCTCGCCCGCGGCGAGGCACTGCGGGTGGCGATCTTCGTGGGCGGCTCACCGGCCCTGCCCGTGTCGGCGGTGATGCCGCTGCCCGAGGGCCTCTCGGAGCTCACCTTCGCCGGCGCGCTGGCGGGCCACCGGATCCCGATGATCGCCCGCAAGGGCCGGCCCGCGATCTACGCCGACGCCGACTTCGTGATCGAGGGCACGGTGCGGCCCGGATCGACCAAGCCGGAGGGTCCCTTCGGCGACCACCTCGGCTACTACGCGCGGCAGCACGAGTTCCCGTTGCTCGAGGTGGATCACGTCTGGCACCGCGAGGGGGCGATCTGGCCGGTCACCGTGGTCGGCCGGCCGCCCCAGGAAGACACGCTCTTCGGCTGGCTCGTCCACGAGCTCACCGGACCGGTGATCCCCACGGTGCTGCCCGGCGTGTCGAGCGTGCATGCCGTCGACGCCTCGGGCGTGCACCCGCTCCTTCTGGCGGTGGGGAGCGAGCGGTATCTCCCCTGGAAGCGGTCGGACCGGCCGGCCGAGCTGCTCACGCAGGCCTCGGCGATCCTCGGGCAGGGCCAGCTCTCCCTCGCCAAGTATCTGTTCATCGTGAACGGCGGGGAGGCGCCCGGGCTCGATGCGCACGACGTCGAGCCCTTCCTCGCCCACCTGCTCGCCCGGGTCGACTGGAGCCGCGACTGCCACTTCCACACCGAAACCACGATCGACACGCTCGACTACTCGGGGAGCGGGTTCAACGCCGGCTCGAAGCTGGTGGTGGCGGCACGCGGCCCCGAGCGGCGCTCCCTCGCACGGGAGCTTCCCGCCGCGGTCTCGCTGCCCGACGGCTTCACCAATCCGCGCCTCTGCCTCCCCGGCGTCGTCGCCGTGCAGGGCCCGAGGATCGAGCCCCGGCCCCGGCTGGAGGCCACCGGCGACGCGGCCATCTGGGAATCGGCTCGCACGAGCCCGTGGTCGGCCGACGTAACGCGGTTCACCGCGGCGATCGGCCCCGACCATCCGCTCCAGGATGTCGCGCTGGTGGTGATCGTCGACGACTCGGCGTTCGCCGCGGCGTCGCTGGCCAACTTCCTCTGGCTCACCTTCACGCGGTCGAACCCCGCCGTCGACGTGCACGGCGTGGGCAGCTCCATCGTGCACAAGCACTGGGGCTGCACGGGCCCGCTCGTGATCGACGCGCGGCTCAAGCCGCATCACGCGCCGCCCGTCGAGGAGGATCCGGCCGTCACGGCGGCCGTCGACGAACTCTGCCGCCGGGGTGGCCCGCTCGCCGGCCTGCGACTCTGAATCGAGCGACCTGCAGCCGTACGCCTCACGGCGTTACGCTTCCCTGATCGAGCCCGGGAAGCCCAATCGCGTGAGCGATGGGGGCGTTTGCAGACGCGACCGCGATCAGGCCGAGATCGAGCCGATCCGGACCTTGGTCGAGATCGACCGGTGGCCGGTGCGGCGGCGGTAGTTCTTGCGGCGGGCGAACTTCTGCACGTAGATCTTCTCGCCCTGCACCAGCCCGAGCACCTCGGCCTTGACCGTCGCCCCCTTCACCTTCGGCTTGCCGATGGTGAGCTGCCCGCCCTTGCTCACGGCGAGGACGTCGTCGAACACCAGCTCGCTGCCCGCGGGCAGGTGCCGGAAGTCGATCTCGAGCTCCTGCCCCTCCATCACGCGGTACTGTCGGCCGCCATCGACGACGATGGCGTACTCGTGGGCGGCGCCCTTCATGCTGGCGGCGGAGTCGGCGGCGGGGGTGGCCTTGGCCATGGATCTGGTCCGTAAAAATCGGGGGGAGTCGAATGGATTCGCGAGCCCTGTAGGGTATCGCGGCCTGCGGGGTGGGTCGAGAGGCCGGGTTTCCGGCCGAAAAAACCGGGACTTGCCGGCCGGGCCGCCCCCGTCAGAGCGACAGTCCGAGCCGCCCGCTTCGGTATAGTGCCGTCCCAGTCGGAGCTCCGCATGAACGGTC
>CAXNJC010000319.1:0-3182 GCA_964202525.1 Pirellulales bacterium | reverse complement strand
AGCACCTGTTTGTGGCGAGCACCCACGACTGGCTGCTCGTGTTCACGACCCTCGGCAAGGTGTTTTCGATGCGGGTGTTCGAGCTGCCGGAGCTGGCCCGCGAGTCGAAGGGCCGGGCGCTCGTGAACCTGCTGGAGTTCGAGCAGGGCGAAAAGGTGGCCGACTGTCGGGCCGTCGGCGGCTTCGAGGATCCGAACCAGTTCCTGATGCTCGCCACCCGCTCGGGCGTGGTGAAGAAGACGGCTCTCGAGCAGTACCGCCGCCGCCGCACCAAGGGCCTGATCGCGGTCAAGCTCCGCGAGGGCGACGAGCTCGTCGACGCCGTGATCACCAAGCCGGGCGACGAGCTCGTGCTGGCCACCGCGAAGGGCATGGCGATCCGCTTCCCCGAGTCGGATGCCCGGCCGATGGGCCGCGACACGAGCGGCGTCCGCGGCATCAAGCTGGGGTCGGGCGACCGGCTTGTCGGCATGGTGGTGGCCGACCCCGACGCCACGCTGCTCACGGTCTGCGCCCACGGCTACGGCAAGCGGACGCCGTTTGGTGCCGGCACGCCTGTGTCGGGGCCCGCACCGGGCGAGGAGGGCGACGAGTCCGCCGTTGAGCCGGAGGCCGGCGATGCCGCCGGTGACGAGGCCGATGGTGACGCCGGATCGAGCGGGGCGCGGTATCGCACGCAGCGCCGTGGCGGGAAGGGCATTCGCGACATCAAGGCCACCGCCCGCAATGGCGAGGTGGTGTCGATCGTGTCGGTTCGCGACGACGACCAAGTGTTGATGATGACCGCCCGCGGCAAGATCCAGCGGGTCAACGTCCGCGAGATCCGGCCGATGGGCCGGAACACGCAGGGCGTGAGGGTCATGCGGGTCGACGACGGCGACACGCTCGCCGCGGTCGTGCCGGTGCCGCCGAGCGAGCAGGAGGAGGCCGACGCCCCACCCCCCGACGTCGCTCCCGAATCCACCTGACAGGCCTGATCCGGAAGGGGTGCCAGCATGCGAATCGCGGTCGTGGGCACAGGCTATGTGGGGCTGGTGACGGGCACGTGCTTCGCCGACAGCGGCAACGCGGTGACCTGCCTCGACATCAACGCGGACAAGATCGCCCGGCTCACCGCGGGCGAGATCCCGATCTACGAGCCCGGTCTCGAGGAGCTCGTCGAGCGGAACGCCCGGGCCGGCCGGCTGACGTTCACCACCGACACCGTCACCGCGATTCGCGGCGCGGACGTGGTGTTTCTCGCGGTGGGCACGCCGCCCGCGGCCGATGGCTCGGCCGACCTCTCGGCCCTCTGGAAGGTGGTCGAGACGATCGCCCCGCACCTCGACCCGCGGGCCGTGGTCGTCACCAAGAGCACGGTGCCGGTGGGCACGTGCGCCGGCATCGAGCAGCGGCTGAAGGCCGCGCTTGGCCGTGACTGCCGCGTGGCGAGCAACCCGGAGTTTCTCAAGGAGGGGGCTGCGATCGAGGACTTTCAGAAGCCCGACCGGGTCGTGGTGGGCGTCCGGTCGCCCGAGGTGGCCGACATCCTCCGCTCGCTCTACGCGCCGTTCCTGAGAACGGAGAATCCGTTTCTCGTAATGTCGCCCGAGAGCTCGGAGATGACGAAGTACGTCGCCAACGCGCTGCTCGCGACGAAGATCAGCTTCATCAACGAGGTGGCCAACCTCTGCGAGCGGATGGAGGCCGACATCGACGACGTGCGCCGCGGCATCGGCCACGACAGCCGGATCGGCTTCGCCTTCCTGTTTCCCGGCGCCGGCTACGGCGGCAGCTGCTTCCCGAAAGACGTGCAGGCGCTGGCGTCGATGGCCCGTGACAAGGGCGTGAGCCCGCGGATCCTCACCGCCGTCCACGAGACGAACCTCGCGCAGAAGCAGGTGCTCGGCCACAAGGTCGCCGCCTGGTTCGGAGGGAAGTTGGGCGGGACGCGGATCACCGTGTGGGGGCTGGCCTTCAAGCCGCGGACCGACGACGTCCGCGACGCCCCGGCCATCGACCTCATCGAGCGGCTGCTGGCGGGCGGGGCGGAGGTGACCGTGTACGATCCCGAGGCCATGGACAACGTCCGCGCGGCCTACGGCGATCGGCTCCGGTACGCCGCCGGGGCCCTCGACGCCCTCGATGGGGCGGACTGCCTGGCGATCGTCACGGAGTGGGGCGACTTCCGGCGTCCTGACTTCGATGCCATGGCGTCGCGCATGAAAGCGAAGGTGATCTTCGACGGCCGGAACCTCTACTCCCCGCAGGAGATGAAGGCCCGCGGCTTCGCCTACCACCCCATCGGCAAGCCGCCGGTCTGACCGGTTTCCGCCGGTGCGGTGGCGGGTCGTGAGCCGGCCGCTTGCCCGCGGTCGTCGCCGTTTGACACCCGCCTGTGCGCAGGGTTCAATCTCGCGCACGGGAACTCCTGAAACAGGACGCGCACGCCATCTTCTGCGGCCGGTCCGGGTTTCCTGCACCGCTCACCCGCCACCCCGACTTCCGGAGAGTCTCCATCGTGAAGCGTTCCGTCCGCCTGGCTCCGATCGCCGTCAGCGCTCTCGCCATCCTCGCACTTGCCGGCTGTGGCGGCGCAGCCGCCGACGCCGAGGCGGCGCCCGGCGTGGGGACGAATCTCTTCTACTTTCTGTGGTGGTGCGTGGGCGTCGGCGGCGCAACGCTCTCGCTCTGGCAGGCCTGGCAGTTTTTCACCTGGATGGAGTCGCAGCCGGCGGGCACGCCGAAGATGATCGAGATCGCCGACGACGTGCGGAAGGGGGCCTATGCCTACCTCCGTCAGCAGTACAAGGTGGTCGGCTGGGCTTTCCTCGGAATCTTCGTGTTCCTGCTCTGGCTGGCCCTCGGCCTCGGCGTGCAGAGCCTGTGGGTCCCATTCGCCTTCATCTCCGGCGGATTCTTCTCGGGCCTGGCCGGCTGGTTCGGCATGAAGACGGCGACCCTCGCCAGCAACCGCACCGCCGCGGGCGCTGAGCGGTCGCTCAACGAGGGCCTGCAGATCGCCTTCCGCTCGGGCGCCGTGATGGGGCTCACGGTCGTGGGCCTCGGCCTCCTCGACATCATGCTCTGGTTCTTCATCCTCTACTGGCTCGTGCCGATGCTCGGCTTCACGCCGATGTCGCTCGAGGAGATCACCGTCACGATGCTTTGCTTTGGCATGGGGGCAAGCACCCAGGCGCTGT
>CAXNJC010000318.1:0-3184 GCA_964202525.1 Pirellulales bacterium | reverse complement strand
ACATCCCCGCCGCGCCGATGGCCGCCCGCTTCCACTTGTTGGGCAGCATCCAGCTGTCCGACACGTCGCAGTAGAGGCAGGGCGTGAACACCAGCAGCATCACCCCCATCTCGTGGCACTCGCCGCCGTAGTGCTTGCAGGACAGGCCGTGGCCGAACTCGTGGAGGATCTTGGTGACGCCGAGCGCGGCCGCGAGGTAAAGCCAGTTGCCGGCCGCGAAGAACTGGTGGAACTCGGGCAGCTTGGCCCGGAAGGTGTCGAAGTTCACGAGCACCAGGAGCACGGCGCTGGCCACGAACACGAGCGCCGCCGCGATCGTCGGCGGCGAGAACAGCCAGCCGAACCAGGGATCGAGCCGCTCCAGGATCCGGTCGGGATCGATGCCCCGGAACCGCATCGACATGATGTTCGAGAGCCAGGCCATCCATTCCCGCCAGATCCGCTGCCGCCGCCGCTCGAAGAGCTGCGGCCCCTGCCCCGGCCGGTCGCCGATCACGAGCCCCGAGCGATGCAGCGTGGCGATGAACCGCGAGAGTTCGTCGACCGTGATCCGCCGTGGCGGGAACCGGGCCTCGAACTGCTCCTTGAGCTGATAGAGGCTCGTGCGGCCGTCGAGCATCTCGAGGAGCGCATACTCCTCCGGCCGGAACCGGAAGTAGTGCAGCGAGATCGGGTCCTTCACCACCCACCACGCCTGGCCCTGGTAGACCTGGCGGTTGACGACGAGGTCGCCGCGGCGGCGGAGGGTGACGCCGCGGGTCGTGCTCGAACGGAAGGCGTCGGCGGTGGACATGGCGGCCGCTACGGGGAGGCGGGCCGGTCGGAGTGGATCGTCATGGTGGCGGTCTGGCCGGCCCGCAACAGCCACTCGCCCGAGCCCGCGGAGCGGCGATTGGCCACCTCGGCAAACACCCGGTAGTCGCCGCCGCTCTCCACCAGCGGACTCACGAACGAGATCCGGCCCTCGAAGGTCTCCTGGCGGCCGTTGGCGAGCGGCACCACGACCGTGACGGGACGGCCGCGGACCTGCTCGGCATCCCACTTCGCGGCGTCGACGTAGCCCTCGACCCGGAGTTTGTCGGTGCGGACCACGTGGGCCAGCGGCGCCCCCACCTGCATCCATTCACCCGCGTTGCCCTGCACATCGACCACCTCGCCGTCGAGCGGCGACTTCACCTGCCGGCGGCGGATCTCGATCTCGGCCGTTTCCACCTCCGCCTCCTTCACCTTCGCGGCGAGGTCGGCGAGCTGCCGCTCGAGCTGGGCCTGCTCGATCTGGAGTCCGCTCTTCTCCCACTCGAGCCGCAGCCGGTCGCGTTCCACGTCGGTGACCGACCCGGAGACCGACTTGTGCGACTGCTCGGCCTTCTCGTAGGCCTTCTGCGAAACGGCCTGCGCCTTCTGTGAGTACCGCACGTCGACGTCGCTCTGGGCCTTGGCGATCGCCTGGTCGTGCTCGGCCTTCGCGCGGAGCTTCGCCATCTGCGGCTGGTCGTCATCGAGCCGCGCGATCACCTGACCGGCGGTGACGCGGTCTCCAGGCTTGACCGACAGCTCCACGAGCAGCCCAGCCTCTCCGGCCGACAACTTCGCCTCGTCGACGAGCGAGACCAGGCACCGCTCGAGCACGGGCCCCGCGGCCGGCGCGGCCGCCGACCACGCCCCCAGCAGGATGCCGCATGCGATGCTCAGCTTGATCGATGTCGTCATGGATTGCCCTCCAGCGGTGCCAGCGTCACCACAACCTGAACAGGACCTGCGTTTGGATGAAGGAGAGCACGTCGTGGAACCAGACGTAGCCGAGCGGCCGCTTGCCGCAGGCGATCCGCGCCGTCACGCTCGCCCCCGCCCCCAGCTCCTCCTTCTCGTGCCGCGACGGATCGATGGTCACCCGCACGAGCACGGTGTTGCCCTCGTCGCCGCGGACCTCCGCCTGCTCGTGGATCTCCTTCACGCTGCCAAAGTGCCGCGTGCCCGGATCGGTGGCGAGGATGTAGTCGACCCCGAGTTCGCGACCAGCGGCCTTCGCCTCGGCGGCGGCCCGGTTGACGTGGCCGAGCCGGTCGTCGGGCATGTTGATCTCGAGCTCCCAGGGACCTGTCTTGTCGGCCACGCTCATCAGCACCTGCCCCTTCTCGACGGGCCGCAGCAGGAGCAGGTCGCGAACCTGCCAGGTCACGATCACGCCGTCGATGGGGCTGCGGACCTCCAGCTCCTGCCGCTTCTCCGCGTAGAGCGCGAGCTGGGCGGCGAGGCTCTCCACCTCGCGCTCGAGCTGCGCCCGCCGGCCGGCCAGCCGGAGTTTCTCGTCGGCGGAGATCTTGTCGTCTTCGAGCAGCGAGCGGCGGGTGGCCACGAGCTGCTCCTCGCTCGATGCCTTCCGGCCCACGACGTCGGCGATCGCCACCTCCAGGTCACGATTGCGGAGCGTGGCCAACAGTTGCCCGGCCTTCACCTCGCCCCCTCCCTCGACCCCGGGCTCGATCCGCTCGACGACTCCTTCGATCTGCGCGAACACGTCGCGGCGATGCACCGGCTCGAGCGTGCCCTTGCCCTCGAGCCGCAGCTCCGCCGGCACGAGCACGAGCGCCGCCAGACCGGCCAGGGCCGCCAGGGCCGCCGCCACCGTCTTCGGCAGGTTCCGGGCCGTGGTCAGCACCCGCGACTTGCCGAGCGCGTTGAGCAGGGGATACAGCGGCAGGCCGGTGTGGGCCAGGGCGTTGGCGAGCGCGACCCGGCCGTGCTCGGCCACCAGTTCGACGCGGGCACGGCGGCCACCGTCCACGATCGCGGACGAGAACCATTCGGCCACCAACACCCCGATCGGCTCCGCATTCTCGGCGGGCGCGGCCTCGGCCTTGGCCACCGCCACCGCGTCCACGCCTCCGGGCTTCACCACCGGAGTCGGCCGGGGCTTGGCCAGCGGCAGGATCGCCAGCGCCGTGGCGTGCGACTCGTCGATGTAGGCTTCGAGCTCCTCCTCGATCTGCGGCAGCACCTCAGCCTCGGCGTCGGGATGCCAGAGCGGATCGCCGGCCCTGGCGACCACCCGCGCCAGCGCCTCGATCGCCTGCACGGCGCTCGCCCGGCGCTCGACCGACTCCTGGCCGCTCACCGCCTCGAGCCGGAGCCTGCGGCCCCGCTTGACGAGCACGCTCACCCGGTCGCAGCCGATGATCCGCCG
>CAXNJC010000317.1:0-3185 GCA_964202525.1 Pirellulales bacterium | reverse complement strand
AGATCTCGTCCGGGGCGATGCCCCAGCCTGCGGCCAGCGCCATCACGCCCGACCACTTCGTGACACCCGCCGGGGCGATCTCGCACATCCAGTCGCGGTACCTGGGGCTCTTGATCGTGTGCAGCGCGAGCCTGCCCGGAAACGCCGCGTCGAGCGCGGCCTCGAGCGCCGTCATGGCGTCGCGACCGCCCATCGTGAAGCCGGCGAACACACCGGCCGGAGGCGAGTCGTGCAGGTCCGGCCGCACGTCGGCGAGGTCGCGATTGCGGCCCAGATACTCCCGCAGGCCGCCCCCGCCCAGCGGCCCGGGGTCGGCGGCCGCGTCCACGAGGCTCCGGCAGTGGAAGTCGAATCCCAGGTCGTAGCTGTCGGTGTAGAGGATCGGCTCGTGGCCGGCGTCCACCACCGTGCGGACCACGCCCTCGAGCACGCCGGCCGCGAAGGCAGCCCGCGCGAGCGTCGCGTGGTCGGACGGCCGCTTCACGAGGGCTCCCGACGCGGTCACGAGGGGCACGTCGATCCCCAGTTCCGCGGCGATCGGGAGCGCGTCGCGGTAGCGGCGGCCGGTGGCGAGCATCACGCGGACGCCGGCGCGATGCACCCGCGACACCGCCTCGCGGGCGACCGCCGACACGCGATGCGACGAGTCGGTGAGCGTGCCGTCCACGTCGAGCACGAGCAGCCGCACGGGCCGCGACGCCGAAGTCAAAGGTCGATTCATCCCGGCTATGATACGGGCAGGAGCCCTGCCGCATGACCGACGCCACACCTCCGTATCATCCGGTCGCCCGCGTGGGCGACATTCCCGCCGGCGAGGGCCGCACCTACGAAGTGGGCGGCCGGCTCGTGGCCGTGTTCTTCGACGGCGCCTCCTACCACGCGATGGACGACCTCTGCCCCCACATGGGCGCCTCGCTCGGCTCGGGGCCGTTCGTCGACGGCGTGGTCACCTGCCCGTGGCACGCCTGGCGGTTCCGGACCTGCGACGGCGCCTGGTGCGACAACGAGAAGCTGCGGGTGGAGGTGTTCGAGGTTCGCGTGGCGGGCGACGCGATCGAGGTGTGCGTGCCGCCGGTCACGCCAGGCTGAGCGATTCGCCGGGAGCGAGCACCCGGGGCGTCGCCACCCCGTCGGCCTCGACGCCGCGGGCCCACGCGGCCGCATCCTGGGCGATTGGCGGCCAGGTGCCGTAGTGGTTCGGCAGGGCCAGTCGCGGCCGCAGCAGCCGGATCGCCTCCCGCGAGGCCTCGGGCCCCATCGTGAACAGGTCGCCGATCGGAACGATGGCCGCATCGAGTCGACGGCCGTCGGCGCGGCGGCCGATCCGCTCCATGTCGGAGAACAGCGCCGTGTCGCCCGCCACGTAGACCAGTTTTCCAGCCACGTCGAGCAGCCAGCCGCACGGGGTGCCCCCATACGTGCCGTCGGGCAGGCTCGAGGAGTGCCAGGCGAGTTCCATCGTCGCGCGGCCGCCCGGCACGTCCGCCGAGCCTCCGAGGTTCATGGGCTGCACGTTCGTGACGCCCCGCCCGCCCAGCCACTGGCCGATCTCCCAGTTGCAGAACACCTTCGCGCCCGTCCGCTTCGCGATCGACTCCAGGTCGGCCACGTGGTCGAAGTGGCCGTGCGTCACCAGGATCGCGTCGCACGCCACGTCGGCCGCCTTCATGCTGGCCGTCGGGCACTCGTCGAAAAACGGGTCGACGAGCAGGGTGCCGGCGCCGGTATCGATGAGCCAGGTGGCGTGGCCGGTCCAGGTGAGCGTGACAGGCATCGGGGGCATCTCCGCGAAGGGCCATCGCCGGCCGATCGGGGCCCGCGATCCTCAGAGAATAGGCCCGCCAGAGCCGGCTGTCACGGCTGGACGACGCCCTGCGGCGAGATGTCGCCCGAAGAGGACGACATGTCTTGGATCTCGAGCCGCTGGCCATCGGTGCTGATCGACACCTTCGCGTCGCCCGTGCTTCCCGTCACCTCGAGCAGCAAGGGCGTGGAGGCGATGTCGCGGCAGGCCGCGGGCACGAGCCACTTGAGCTTCATCCGACCGAGATCCTGATGGGCGGTGACCACCACCCGATGCCGCCCAAGGAGCGCTCCATCGCCGGGCAGGAACGTGGTGAGCGTGAACCGGCCATCCTTGCCGATCGTCGCGCTGGCGGCCCGGCCCTGGTCGGGGATGACCGTGATGGCGCCGGTCGTGAGCGGCTTGCCATCCACCTCCACGACGCCGCTCACGGGCACGACCTGCGGCCCGCGCCGGCAGCCTGCGGCCGCCACGGCCACCAGGGCGATGGCCGCGCAGATGGCGAGGCGATCAGAAGCCCGCGGCATCGACCGTCTCCCCGCCCGCCACCGTCGAGAGCGCCCGGTAGGTCGTCAGGCTGATGTTGTCGGAAAGAAACCCGACGTGGCCGTCCACGAACCCGAACACGGCCCCGCCGGGATGCTTGCTGCCGAAGTCGGCGTTGTTGACCACCGGCGAATAGGCGTCGAAGGCGGTAGCGCAGGAGCCTCGGGGCGTGGTGTTCATCGGACATCCGGTCGTTCGCATCGAATCCTGGTAGCGGACGCCGTTCGCCCACGTGTTGCGACCATTCTGTGTGTGGTTCTCCACCGTCTCACCGAGGATCAGTGTCTTCGAGAGGCCGTCGGTGATGTCCTTCACACGACGTGCCAGCCGGTAGTTGGCCATGCCGGTGTTGTACGACTTCCACGCGCCATTCATGCCGGCCGTGCCGGGCGCCGGACCGAGCGACCCCTGGCACATCGCGTAGGAGTTGGTGCCCACCTTCGGCAGGTAGGACGCGCCCATCGTGCTCCCAGGAATCGACGGCTCGCTCGTGTCGCTCGGGCAGAAAAAGATCGAGGGCCGCTCCCCGATGGCCGCGATGATCCGTGGGGTCTGCCACGCCGTCGACGAGTTGTTGAGCGTCCAGGGACCGCCCGCCCTGACGGCCGCGTCGAACAGGTCGCCGAGCGAGGCCTGCTCGAGCTGGTGGAGGATCAGCACGAACCCGCTGCCTCCGGATCTGGGCGGTGCGGTGATGTTCGAGGAGCAGGGAGCCTGCGTGTTGCCGTCGCAGTCGACCCGTCCCGTCGGAAACGCCTTCTTGGCACTCTCGCGGGTGAGCATGGCGAGCGAGAGCTGCTTGAGGTTGTTCATGCAGGCATTGCGCCGGCCACTC
>CAXNJC010000316.1:0-3189 GCA_964202525.1 Pirellulales bacterium | reverse complement strand
CGGTGACGTCGATGCTTCCCCGCGAGGAGCGGGAGCCGCCGCCGGCCGCGATCGCCGACCGCCGTGAACTGCACGTCGACAGCATCGACATGCAGTACTTCCCCGACCTGGCCACCTGGTTCGCCGGCGTGCAGGGCAACTGGGAGGAGACGAAGACGGCCGCCGCGCCCGCCGCGGCCGAGGAGGAGCCGGCCGCGCAGCCGGCGCAGGATCCGGCGGCCGTCGACGCCGCGGCTGCGGCCGACGGCACGGCCGCTGAGGCTGCGACGGCGGAAGGCGAGCCGGCAGCCATCCCGGGCGGCCCGACCGGCCCGGGCTGGGTCGTGCAGATCACCGGGCACCACTTCCACAACGAGGAGCGCGGCAACGAGGGCGAGCAGTTTGTCCGTGGCACCCTCGTCCGCGGACTCCTCGGCGAGGGCGACGGCGTCGCGGTCACCGCCGGATCCCGCGGGGGCGAGCAGGTGCCGGCGACAGATCTCGGCATCGGGTTTCCGGTGCTCGTCGCCTCGTCGCCGATTCGGCCCGTCGAACTGGTCGAGGGGGGCTCGGCGCCGATGGGCGGCGGGCGGCCGGGCATGGAGGGAGGGCCGCTGGCGGCGGCTCCGACCGTCAAGCTCAAGCGATACGACTTCGTCCTCCAGTTCGCGTGGCAGCCGGCCACGCCGGGATCGAAGCTGCCGAAGCCCGTCGCCGCACCCGCGGCGGCGCCCTGACGGGAGGCGATCACCATGCCCCAACTTCCCGAACAGATCCGTCCGTACGTCGCCGTTCTGGCCAAGTACCACTTCTGGATCCTGGGCCTGATCGTGCCGCTGATCCTCGTGCCGCTCTTGGCCCAGGGAACCGGTCAGCTCGACACGCTGATCTCCGGCCAGCAGTCGCAGATCAAGGCGCAGATCGACGCGCTCACTGCGATCACCGCCCGACCTGATCATCCCAACGAGTCGTGGTCGACCGAGATCGAGAAGCGCACCGGCGAGATCCACGCCGACACGCTCGCCGAGTGGAAGACCCTCTGGGACGAGCAGGCGCCGCTGCGGGTGTGGCCGAAGCAGCTCGGCGACGACTTCATCACCCAGGTGGGCCGCCTCAAGCCGGGCGGATCGCTCACCGCGCAGTTCCTCAGGCGCTACCGCGACACCGCCGACGCGCTCGTCCGCGAGCTTCCCAAGCGGATGGGCGCGGCCGACCTCACCGAAGGCGACGCCGTCGGCCGGGCCGCTGGGGGCGGGTTCGCCGAAGGGGCTCCGCCGGGGTTCGGTGGGGCTCCGCCGGGGTTCGGTGGGGCTCCGCCGGGGTTCGGTGGTGCTCCGCCGGGGTTCGGCGGTGAGTTTGGCGGTCGTCCGGGGCCGATGGGCGGCCGGCCGACGGCGCCGACCGGCGAGGTCGTGGAGTGGGCGGCGGAGGATCAGCGGCGGCTGCTCGCCTCGTTCACGTGGGAGAAGCCGCCCACGACGACGCAGGTGCTGCTCGCGCAGGAGGAGCTCTGGGTGTATGGCCTCTTGTGCGACGCGATCAAGCAGGTCAACGCGGGCGCCACGGAGCCGTTCAACGCGCCGATCATGTTCGTCCAGGAACTCAAGGTGGGCTACCCCGCCGCGGAAGACCAGCCGGGCGGCCAGGGGGCCGGGCGGATCGTGATGGCCGCGGCGGCCGGGCAGCCGGGTGGCGAGTTCGGCGGGGAGGGCATGCCGCCGCCGGAGATGGGCATGCCTGGCGCCGGAGCCGCAGGACGCCCCGCGCACCCCCGATTCAGCGGCGTGGCCGGGGCGGCCATGGGCGGCGGCCAGTTCTCCGGCGGTGAGTTCGGCGGCGAAGCGCCCGCGGATGCCGCGGCGGCCGTCTCGCCCGACGACCAGCTCCGCGAATGGATCTATGTCGACTTCACCGGCAAGCCCCTCACTGCCGCCGAACTCGCCGCGTCTGCCGACGCCAAGCTGGTGCACCTCGTGCCCTTCGCCCTGCGGGCGGTGGTCGACCAGCGCAAGGTCGACGCGTTGCTGACCACACTGGCGACGAACGAGGTGCCGATCGACGTGCGGCAGGTGCGGATCAACCCGGGGGCGGGCAGCGGTGGACCTGCTGCTGGCCCAGGTGCCGGCCTGGGTGGAGCAGGCGGCATGGCCGGAGGCGGCGGGCGACCCAACGACGTCGTGCTCGAGATCCGTGGCACCGTCGGGCTCGCGACCCAGCCGAACGAGTCCGTCCTTCTCGGCACGGCCTCCGCGGAAGGAGTACCCGGCGCATGAAGAAGCCTTCGATCAGCCTGTCGGGCATCCAGGACTTTCTGCTGCGGCACGGTGAGAAGTTCATCGTGGGCCTGCTTGGCCTGTTCGCGTTGATGCTCATCTGGGGTGGGGCAAACGCGATCCGCCTGAAGTCGGCCCAGCAGTCCCAGACGCCGCAGGCCATCACGGCCCTCGCCGGCCAGACGATGCAGCACATCGACCGCTCGACCGACCCGCCGGCGGACATCGTCCGGCCCAAGGGGGAACTGACGGCGGCGCTCGAACCGTGGCGGCCGCAGCACATCAAGGTGCCACCTGCCCCGACCGAGACGATCCTGAGCCGGCCCTTCACCCAGGATGTCGTCAAGCGGACGAAGCCCGAGGTGCTGCCGATCGAGGATCTGCGTGCCGTCGCCTGGGTGACGGTGCTTCCCGATCCGACCGCGGCACCGGGCCTCGAGACGGTGCCGGGACTCGACGGGGCGGCCGACGATGGCAGGCGGCGACGTCGGCTTCCGCCAGGGCGCCAGCCGGCTGCCGGGACGGAGACTCCGCCGGCCAGCGCGTTCGGCGAGTTCGGTGGTCCGCCCGATCCCGCGGCGACGGAGGTGCCGGGCCTCGTGAAGCCCTACGTGGTGGTGACGGGCTTGGTGCCGGTGGCGAAGCAGCGGGAGGAGTTCGCGCGGTGTTTCGGCGGGGCGGGCTTTCAGGATCCGCAGCGGGACATGCCGCGGTGGGGTCAGTACGCGATCGAGCGAGCGCCGGTGGTCAGCGGCACCGTGGGCAAGTGGGAGCGGCTGAAGGTCGCGGCCGCCGCTCCGGGCATGCCCGGGGAAGGGATGGGCATGGGCGGACAGTTCCAGCCGGGCGGCTCGACCGAGCCGCTGCAGGACGACCGCCTGCCCCCGCAGTTCCTGATGAGCCCCTCGGAAAGCGACGTTCCCTACGCGTCGGGCCT
>CAXNJC010000315.1:0-3196 GCA_964202525.1 Pirellulales bacterium | reverse complement strand
TTCAACATCCTCGAGGAGCGAGACGTGCAGATCCGCGGCTATCCCGTGAAGTTCGACATCGATGTGATGCTCCTCTTCTCGGCCAATCCCTCGACCTACAACCGCTCCGGCAAGGTGATCCCGCAGCTCAAGGACCGGATCGGGGCCGTGATCCACACGCACTACCCGCACGACCGCGAGCTCGGCATCCAGGTGGCCGAGCAGGAGGCCGGCATCGACCTCGGCGGCGAGTGGCCGGTGATGGTGCCCCCCTTCATGAAGCAGGTGCTCGAGCAGGTGACGATCGCCGCGCGGAAGAGCAAGTTCATCGACCAGCAGTCGGGCGTGAGCGCGCGGTTCTCGATCGCGAACTACGAGACGCTGGTGGCGAGCGCCCGGCAGCGGGCGGTGCGGCTCGGCGAGCGGCCGGCGGTGCCGCGGATCAGCGACCTCGGGCACCTGGCCACGTCGAGCCTCGGCAAGCTGGAGCTCGACCTGATGGGCAGCCACCAGATGAGCGAGCGGCAGGTGCTCGAGGCGGTCGTCGCCGAGGCGATCGCGTCGGTCTTCGAGGAGTATGTCGAGGAACACGGCCTCGACGAGATCGCCGCCGCGTTCCGCCAGGGGGCGAAGGTCGAGGTGGGCGACATGGTGCCCAGCGCGGCCTACGAGGGGGTCGTGGCCGACGTGCCGGCGGTCTGGGAGAAGGCCTTCGAGGTCAACGCGGCGCGGGATCCGGCGGTGCGGGCGAGCTGCATCGAGTTCGTGCTCGCCGGCCTGTATGCCACGGAGCGTATCAGCCGGATCCAGTCGCACGGGCGGACCGTCTACGACACGGGAGGGTTTCGCTAGTGCCCACGCGCGACACGCTCGGCGGGATCGTCCACACGTACCAGCGGTACGATCCGGCGCGAATTCCGCCGCCGCGTCCCCCGGCCGTCGACCTCGTGACGCCCGCGATGGAGCACCTGCTGGAGTTCGGCGACGCGTCGGAGCTCACCGCCGAGCAGCTCGCCGACGCGATCGTGCTCGATCCGGAGCAGGTCCGGGGGCTGGGGCAGTCGCTCGATTCGATTCGCCGGCGGCTCGAGGAGGCGCGGCGAAAGATCCTGGAAACCTACGAGACCGATGCGGTACGGGCGAAGGCCCGCCGGCGGTTTCGCGATCTCGCCCAGCGGGCCCGGCCTCCGGCGGCGCACCGCGACGGCCTCGCCAAGGCCGTGCGCGAGGAGCAGCTCCGCCAGCTGGAGCGGCTGTGGTATGCCCAGGACGACGATCAGTCGCCGTTCGCCGGCCAACTCGCGGGCCTCGTCGATGCGCTCGGCGAGGTCTACCAGATCGACGAGCTCGCATCGCGGTGGACGTTCACGGGCCGTACGAAACTGACCGTTCCCGAAGCCCTCGAGGTGAAGGAGCGGCTCGAGGAGATCGAGGATCTGCTGCGGCAGATCGAGGAGGCACGGGCGAACGCGCGGGTGGCGCTGCTCGACATGGACGCCCTGAGCCAGTACCTCGAGGACGGCGAGCGGGACGAGCTCGATCTCCTGCGGCGGCAGCTGCAGGAGGCGATCGAGCGGATGGCCGCCGAGCAGGGGCTCGAGAAGACGAAGCGGGGCTTCGAGCTCACGCCGCGGGCGCTGCGGCTCTTCCAGGGCCGGCTCCTGGAGCGGATCTTCGCCGACCTCGATCCCTCGCGGACGGGCCGCCATCAAGGAGACGTGCAGGGCGACGGCGCGGTGGAGACGGTGCCCACGAGGCCCTACGAGTTCGGCGATTCGGTGGCGCACATGGACATCCCCGGGTCGATCGTCAACGCGATCCTCCGGCAGGCCGGCGCGACCGGCTGGGCGCCGGGAGAACGGGTGCGGCTCGAGCAGCGCGACATCGAGGTACACCGCACGCGGAACACGCCGAAGTGTGCCACGAGCGTGGTGCTCGACATGAGCGGCTCGATGCGGTACGGCGGCCTGCACGTGAGCGTGAAGCGGATGGCGCTGGCCCTCCAGGGGCTCGTGCTCCGCGAGTATCCGGGCGACTTTCTCCAGTTCATCGAGATGGCCTCCTTCGCGAAGCCGCGGCAGCCGGGCGAGATCGTGGCGCTGATGCCGAAGCAGGTCACGATCTTCGACTCGGTCGTACGGCTCCGGGCCGACATGGCCGACCCGGGGATCTCCGAGGCCGACGTGCCCCCGCACTTCACCAACATCCAGCACGCGCTGTCGCTCTCGCGGCAGCACCTCGCCCGGCAGGACACCCCCAACAAGCAGGTGATCGTGATCACCGACGGGCTGCCGACCGCGCACTTCGAAGGGAGCCAGCTCTACCTGCTCTACCCGCCCCACCGCCGGACCGAGGAAGCCACGCTCCGTGAGGCCGAGGCCTGTCGCCGCGAGGGGATCATCGTCAACGTGTTCCTGCTCGCCGGGTGGTCGCAGACGCGGGACGACATCCAGTTCGCCTATCGGCTCGCGGAGGCCGCGCGGGGCAGGGTGTTCTTTACGGCCGGCAGGGATCTGGAGCGGTTCGTGGTCTGGGACTACCACGCCCGACGGCGATCGATCATCGGCTGACGAGCGACACGAGGTGCATCGATGGGCAAGGCGCTGGCCTCGATGGTGGTTGCCATGCTGATGGTCGTCGCGCGGCAGGCACCGGCCCAGCAGCCCTCCTACACGCTGCTCGACCTGGGCGTGCTGTCCGGCAGTGCCGCCACCGTCGCCGGGATCTCGTCGGGCGGCCGCGTGGCGGTCGTCACCCAGCGGCCGGCGGGGCTGCGGAGCTCCGTCTGGCAGTCGGGCACGGCACTCGACATCGGGACGCTCGGCGGCACGACGGCGGTCGCGCACGGCATCACGTTCAACACCGGCTCGTCGGCGACGCAGGTGGTGGGTACCTCGACGCTGGCGTCGGGGGCGTCACGGGCGTTTCTCTGGACGCAGGGCGGAACCGGCGGCGTTGCCGGCAATCCAGAGATGCGGGACCTGGGCACCCTGGGCGGCGCTTCCAGCGAGGCGCAGGGCGTGAACTCGGCTGGCCGTGTGACCGGCTTCTCGAAGAACGCCGGCGGACGGGATCGGGCGTTCGTGTGGGCGAGTGGAACGCTGACCGATCTGGGGGCGACCATCGAATCCCAGCTGGGACTGACCTGGTCGTACGGTGCCGCCATCAACGCCGGCAATCGCGTGGTCGGGCACGGCTCCATCGACGCGTTGAGTGC
>CAXNJC010000314.1:0-3200 GCA_964202525.1 Pirellulales bacterium | reverse complement strand
GATCGGCCCGCTCGACCGGGCAGCCCGCCGCCTGCCGCGACAACAGGGCCACGAACTCGAAGATCGACGTGTCCCAGAACCCCTGTTCGCGAAGCCCCAGCGCCCCGATGGCGGCCAGGTCGCTGGCGATCAGCCGGAAGCTCGAGGGTGTGAATACCCACGCGTGGCAGTCGTCGTAGTCGCCTTCGCGGGCGTAATGGGCGAACCCGGCCGCGGCGTCGACCACGGCGTTGGAGAGCGTGAAGCCGGCCGCGTCGCGGCCGTCGGTCGACTGCCGGCCGCCGAACGTGCAGAAGTTCGCGATGAAATCGAAGGCCGCGCCGGGGGCGTGCCGCGTCCGCCGCTCGTGGTGCGCCTGGAGCACGGCGCCGGTCGTCGAGGCAGGACGAAAAAAGTCGAAGGTTCGCCTGCGGTCGGGCACCGCGAGCAGGAGCCGGCCGGTGGGCTTCAGGGCCCGCTCGCACTCCCGCAGGAAGCCGAGCATGTCGGGCGTGTGCTCGATCACGTGCGACGCCACCACGACGTCGAACCGGCCTGGGCCCACCAGATCGGCGAGCGGCTCGCCCCGCCAGACGTGGTCGACCTCCTCGATCTTCGCGGCGTCGACCTCGGGCTGGGCCGCATACTTCGCCCGCAGCTCCGCCGCGTCGCAGTGATCGACCGTCTCCACGCGGTGGCCCGCCCGCTTCGGCAGGATCGGGTTGTAGGAGGGGCCGATCTCGAGGCACAGGCCCGAGCCGTCGATGAGCGCCCGGAGCGCCGGCTCGCGGCCGGCGGAATAATCGAGATTGGTCATCGGCGAGAGCCTACCCGCCGGGCCGGCGGCTTGAGGAGGGCGCGGATCGCGGCGAGCAGCCGATCGGGATCGGCCGCGGTCGACTCGTGGATCGGCATCACCACCGTCTTCTGGTCGACCACTCGCACGGTGCCGCCGCGGGCGGCCGCCGCCTGGCGAAGCCGTTCCATCGCCGCCCGGTCGTGGTGGCCGATGACCACCATCCCGGGGTGCCGCGTGATCGAGTCGATGCCGAGGCCGACGGCGAGGGCCTTGAGCCGGGCGAACTCCAGCAGCCGCCGCGCCTCGTCGGGCAGCGGCCCGAAGCGGTCCGCCAGTTCCGTCGCCAGCTCGTCGACCTGCGAGTCGACGGTCACCCGCGAGAGCCTCCGGTAGACGTCGATCTTGGCACGGAGGTCGGGAATGTAGTCGCGGGGCAGCCACGCCTCGCCGGGCAGGTCGACGTTCACCGCCGGCGGCTCGGCGGGCGGCAGTGCCTTCATGCCGCGGACCGCCTGCTCGAGCAGCCGGCAGTAGAGCTCGTAGCCGACCGTGGCGATGTGCCCGCTCTGCTGCGTGCCGAGGAGGTTGCCCGCGCCGCGGATCTCCAGATCCCGCATCGCCAGCGAGAAGCCGGCGCCCATGCTGGAAAACTCCTGGATCGCCCGCAGCCGCTTGGCGGCGGTGCTCGTCAGCCGGGCGGCCTCGTCGACGAGGAGATAGCACCACGCGCGGTGGTGCGACCGGCCCACGCGACCCCGCAGCTGGTGCAGGTCGGCGAGGCCGTAGGTGTCGGCCTCGTCGATGAAGATCGTGTTGGCGTTCGGGATGTCGAGGCCGCTCTCGATGATCGTGGTGGCCAGGAGGATGTCGGCCCGGCCGGCCACGAAGGCGAGCATCTGCTCCTCGAGCTCGGTTTCCGAGAGCCGGCCGTGGACGATCGCGATCGTGGCCTCGGGCACGATCTGCTGGATGCGGTGCGACACCTTGTGGATGTCGTGGATCCGATTATGGACGAAGAACACCTGGCCCCCGCGGGACAGCTCCCGCTCGATCGCGTTTCGCACCAGGGCCGTGTCCCAGCGGGCCACCTTCGTCTCCACGGCCATGCGGTTCGTGGGGGGCGTCGTGAGGTTCGAGATGTCGCGGATGCCGAGCATCGACATGTGGAGCGTCCGCGGGATCGGGGTGGCGGTCATGGTGAGCACGTCCACGCTCGCCCGCAGCGCCTTGAGCCGCTCCTTCACGTCCACGCCGAACCGCTGCTCCTCGTCGACGACCACGAGGCCGAGATTCGCGAAGTGGATGTCGGCACCGGCGAGCCGGTGGGTGCCGATCACGATGTCGACGGTCTTGCGGGCCAGGCCCTCGAGCGTGTCCCGCTCCTCGGCCAGGGGCGTGAGCCGCGACAGGCAGCGGACCGTGAAGGGAAACTCCGCGAATCGGGCGGTGAAGGTCCGCCGGTGCTGCTCGGCGAGCACGGTGGTGGGCACGAGCACCGCCACCTGCGCCCCCGACTCCGCCGCCTTGAAGGCGGCCCGCATCGCGAGCTCCGTCTTGCCGAAGCCGACGTCGCCGCAGAGCAGCCGGTCCATCGGCCGCGGCTTCTGCAGGTCGTCGCGGATCGCCTCCATCGCGGTCAGCTGGTCGGGCGTCTCGTCGAAGGGAAACGACTCCTCGAACTGCCGCTGCCAGGGCGTGTCGGCCGGGAAGGCCACGCCCGGCCGGCTTTCCCGCAGGGCCTGCAGGCGGATCATGTCGGCGGCCATGTCGGCCACCGCCTTCTGCACCGCCTGCTTCTGCTTCTCCCAGGTGGCCCCGCCGATCTTGGCGAGCTTCGGGGCGAGCTTCGTGCCGCCGACGTACTTCTGCACCAGCTCGATGCAGGAGGCGGGCACGTAGATCCGCGTGCTCTCGGCGAACTCGAGATCCAGAAACTCTTCGGTGCGGCCGTGCTTCTCGAGGAGCTTCAGCCCCTTGTAGCGGCCGATGCCGTGCGCGACGTGCACGACGTAGTCGCCCTCGTGGAGGTCGAGGAACGTGTCGATGGCCCGCGAGAGCCGCTGCCGTGCGGGTCTGCGGACCGCGTCCTCGCGGCGGAACAGCTCGCCGCTCGACACCAGCACGAGCTTCTCCGGCACGAGGCGGAAGCCGGCCGAGAGGTGGCCGCGGGCGAAGTGCAGCCGGCCGCTGCGGGACGGTGCCGAGTCGGCGAGCAGTTCGCCGAGCCGCTTCTCTTCGGCGTCGGAGGGGGCGACGACCCAGACCTCTTGGTCCTTGCCGACCGTTTCCAGCTCCTCCTTCACGCGGTCGAGGGAGCCGGTGAACCGCTCCACGCTCTCCACCGCGAGCGTGGCGGTGGCATCGAGGCTCGTGGGCGCGATCGCCGAAAGGGCCACCGACGGCAGGCGGCGCATCCGCGCGA
>CAXNJC010000313.1:0-3200 GCA_964202525.1 Pirellulales bacterium | reverse complement strand
TGGCCGAGGTGAAGGGCGGATCGCTCGCCCGCACCGACTGCGACTACATCGTGTCGAGCGATCCCTCGTGCCAGCTGCAACTCGATGGCTGGCTGTCGCGAAACGGCAAGCAGCCGCGGACGATCCACCTGGCCGAGGTGCTCGCGGGGGCCGACGCATGACGCCCGCGGCAGCCGCTGGAACGCCCGCCACCCACGAGGCGGAGGATCCGCACCTCGCGAAGCAGAAGTTCCTCCACGACGCAGCCGAGCACGTCCGCGACACGGGGCACCGGGCCTTCGTCCGCAAGGCCCTCGGCGGCTACTACACGAGCCGCGACACGCAGAAGGCCCGCTACCGCGACTGGGAGCAGGCCCGCGATGCGGCGAGCCTCGCCAAGTGGTCGGCCGTCAACCGGCTCGACGAGCTGCTGCCGCGGTTCGTGGCCGCCTTCGAGGCCAACGGCGGGAAGGTCCACTGGGCCCGCGATGCCGACGAGGCCCGCACGATCATCCTCGACCTCCTCCGGTCGGCGCGGGCCAAGGCGGTCATCAAGAGCAAGTGCATGACGAGCGAGGAGATCCACCTCAACGCCGCGATGGAGCGAGACGGCTACGGCGTGGTGGAGAGCGACCTCGGCGAGTTCATCCAGCAGCTCCGCGGCGAGCCCCCCTACCACTTCGTGTTTCCCTGCATGCACGTCCGCCGCGACGAGATCAGCGACCTCTTCGGGAAGCACCTCGGCACGCCGCCCACCGATAGCCCCGAGGAGCTGACGATGATCGCCCGCCGGCACATGCGGCGGCTGTACGTCGATGCCGACGTGGGCATCACTGGGGCCAACTTCCTCGTCGCCGAGACGGGGCAGATCTCGATCACGGAGAACGAGGGCAACGCTCGGCTCACGGCCGCGCTGCCCCGGGTGCACATCGCACTCGCGGGCATCGAGAAGGTGGTGGCGAACCTCGACGACCTCGCCGTGCTACTCCCGATGCTCGCCACGGCCGGGGCCGGCCAGCCCATGACCTGCTACAACACGCTCTACGCGGGCCCGCGCACGCCGGGCGAGTGCGACGGCCCGGAGGAGATGCACGTCGTCCTGCTCGACAACCAGCGGACGGCGATCCTTGCCGACCCCGAGCAGCGGGACAGCCTGCACTGCATCCGCTGCGGCGCCTGCCTCAACGTCTGCCCGATCTTCAAGAACGTGGGCGGATTCACCTACGGCACCACCTACCAGGGGCCGATCGGCTCGGTGATCACGCCGCACCTGCGGGGCCTCGCCGACTGGAACCATCTCTCCGGGGCGAGTTCCCTGTGCGGCGCCTGCACCGACGCCTGCCCGGTGCGAATCGACATCCACCACCACCTGCTCCACAACCGCCGCAACGCCGCCCGCACGAGCCCGAGCCGGCTGGAGCGGCTCGGCCACCGGCTGTTCGTGGCGGTCGCGAGCCGGCCCTGGCTGTTCGCCGCCGGGGGCGCGATCGTCCGCCGGACACTCTGGCTCATGAAGAAGCTCCGGCCACCGCTACTCCGCGAGTGGCTCGCCACCCGTGACCTGCCGCCGGCCCCCGCCCGAAGCTTTCGGAGCCAGTGGAGGTCTCGGGCATGAGCGACCAGCCCACCGCGGCCGCCGCTACGATCATCGCCCGCATCCGCGAGGCGCTCCGCCTGCCCGCACCGCTGCCCCACATGCGGTCGCACGCCACCGAGGCCGTGGCGGCCGGCGGCCCGGGATCGCTCACGATCCTGCCGGTCGACGTGGCCCGCCCATGGCTGCCGGACGGCGGCGACACGCCCGAGGAACGGGTCGCGATCCTGGCCGACAATCTTGCGAAGCTGCGGGCCGAGGTGCATCGCGTGGCCGATCTCGCTGCCGCGGCCGACACCGTTGCCATGATCGCCACGCAGCGGTCGTGGAAGCGGGTCGCCTGGCACGGCCACGACGCGGTCGCTCCGCTCGCCGCGCGGCTCGGCTGCGAGACCTATCGGGTCGATGCGGGGAGCTTCGACAAGAACACCCTCGAAGCCTGCGAGGCGGGCATCACGGCCTGCGAGGCGGCCGTGGCCCAGACGGGATCGATCCTGGTGTCGAGCCGCACCTGCGGTGGCCGGGCGCTGTCGATCCTGCCGCACGTGCACATCGTGATCTGCGGGGTGGAGCAGGTGGCCGGCACCCTCGGCGACGCGTTCGATCTGGTCCGCGAGCGGCACGCGGGCCGCCTCCCGAGCATGCTCTCGTTCATCACCGGCCCCAGCCGCACCGGCGACATCGAGCGGATCCTCGTGCTCGGTGCTCATGGGCCCAAGGAGCTCGTGGTGCTGCTCGTCGGCTGATCGGCCCAGGCCACGCTGCCCACCTGTCGCCCCGCTCGTGGAGCGGCCGCCGGCCGCGGAGCGAGCCGCGGGAACCACCGGCGGCCGGCGTGCGTAGTATTCTGCAGACGAGGCGTTCCTGTGACGGGTCGCCATCCCGGCCGGCACGGCCGGGCGGATGAAGAGCCCGGGGCTCACCCCAACGAGTCCCAGGCCAACGGGAGTGAGGGCCGCATGTCCGCGACCGTGGCACGCACGCGATCGTTTCGGCCGGAGGCGACGGCCGGACGATTCGCCGTGCGCGTGACCCACACGCTCCTGTTCCTCGCCGCCGCCGCTGTGCCGCCGGACGTTTGCGACGCCTGCCCTGCCTGCCCCACGAGGGCCGAGAGGAGTGACAGCCGCGACGGTCTTCCTGACCGTGCGACCGGCTCCTGGCAGGAAGGCATCGCGGCCGCCGTCGCCGGATCCCACTGCTGCGGAGCGTGCGCGAGCATGATCCCCTGCATTCCGACGGGTCGATCGCCCGCCGACCGCATGCCGCCTGGTAGCGTGGTCGATCCCGGCGACGGCGCACCTTCTTCGTGCGGTGCAGGCTGCACGTGTCTGCTCGAGCCCCGCGATCCGCCTCCCGAGGCGGTCACGGTGGCCTCGGCGGGGCTGCCCCGCGACATCGGCGTGGCCACTCCCTGTGGCGTGCTCCCCACGCTCGCAAGGGCCCAGGCGGCCACGAGGATCGAGTGGCTCTCCGACGTGCGGCCCCCGGGCCGGCCGGTCCGGGTGCTCTACGGCGTGTGGCGGAACTGAGGCGGCGCGACCGCGTCGATTCCGGTTCTCTTTCCCACACGTTTCCAAGGAGATATCTCATGTCCGCGTTTCTGATCTGGGCCGCCCTGGCCCTC
>CAXNJC010000312.1:0-3208 GCA_964202525.1 Pirellulales bacterium | reverse complement strand
GAGCGACTCCAGATCGCGCCGCATCTCGGCCAGCGGGAGGTCGACCTGCTCCTCGGCCCCGGCCCGGAGCACAGTGACCGGAATCATGTCGCCCGGGCGGTGGCCCAGCAGCGCCCGCTCCACGTCGAGCTGGCGGGCCACGCTCACGTCGCCGATGCGGGTGATTCGGTCGCCCGCCCGCACGCCGGCCGCCTCCGCCGGGCTCCGCTGGTGCACGGCCTCGACCACGTTTCCCCTGACCACGAGCCCGTGCCAGGTCTGCTCCAGCCGTTCGACCGACATCAGTCGGGAGACGACGTCAAGCACGCGGTCGATCGGGATCGCGAACCCGATGCCCTGTGCCCCAGCCCGAACCGCGACGTTGATGCCGATCACCTCGCCGTTGATGTTGAGCAACGGTCCGCCGCTGTTGCCCGGATTGATGCTGGCATCGGTCTGGATGAGGTCCTCGTAGCGCTGGGTGCGGCTCACCTCGACGTTGCGGTGCAGGGCCGAGATGATGCCCCGGGTGACCGTGTGCTCGTAGCCGTAGGCGTTGCCGAGGGCGAGGACGGTCTCGCCGATCATGAGGTCGCTGGAGGTGCCGATGGTGGCCACCGGCAGGCAGTCGTCGGTGGCCACCTTGATCACGGCCAGGTCCGTTCGCGGGTCGTGCGAGATGAGGTCGGCCGCCACGGTCTTGCCGGAGGCGAGCGTGACCTCGATCCGGCGGACTCCCTCGACGACGTGGAAGTTCGTGACCACGTAGCCGCGCGAATCGATCACCACCCCGGTGCCCATGCCGTTGACGCGCCGGGCATCGCCCTCACCCGACTCATCGCCGCCCACGAGTTTCTGCCCATGGATGTTCACCACCGAGTCGCGCTGCGACTCGATCGCCATCACGATCGCCGTGCGGCGGGACTCGGCAGCGTCGGCCGAGGCGGCAAGCAGGGTGGCAACGACACCCAGGAGCCGCATCCACGCCGTGCTCGACCGCATGTCCATACGTCCCCGCGTCCCGAACGGTGCACCTCCGGCCCCCCGGCGACCGCTGCACCCGCGGTGGAAATCGGCCCGCCGGTGGCGCGCCGTGTATCCGGGACGGTTTCGCCCGCACACCTTGCCATCGACCGCCGGACTCGCGGCCGGATTCCGGTCAGGGACGCGGGACGCCCGAAATCCTCAAGTTCTCGGGCCGCCGCCCGGAGGTGAGGGCCGCTCGTCACTGCCCCCGATGAGGAGGGGTATGACCTGCAGCGCCAGAAACAGCCCCAGCGCTGCCAGGACGATCGTCGGCCAGGCGTCGACGATGCCTCCGACGGCGGCCCAGCCGAACTCGCGGGCCACACCCGCGGCGAGGGTGGCGACGATCACCACCACGAGCGCCACCATGATGAGTCCACAGCCGAGCGACGCCATCGTGCCGCGGAACGTGCCGAGGTCGGTGTACTCCTCGCGATGGAGGTCGATGGCCCGGCCCCGGGCCAGGCTCCTCGGCACCGTCTCGGCGAGTTCGATCGCCCGCGCGGCGTCGTTCCATCCGGCCGGCGGCATCGCGTCGTCGTCACGTGCGGTCGTGCTCCGGCCCATCGCCTCGTCGAGGGCACCGAGCGTCGCCAGTCCGCGGTCGAAGGCTGTCGCCGGCTGGTCGTTCCAGGTCCACGGCTCGGCGTCGTCGTCCGGAGCGACCACCACGACGCTGCCACGGGCCGACTGGAGGCGAATCGAGAGCTCCGCTGCGTGCCCCGGCGCGACCTGCCACCGCGCGGGTAGCCCCGGGGTCGACGTCAGGCCGACCGCCAGCGACGGCCAGGCTGAGTCGGCCCCGGTGGCGGCCAGCGTGGAGAGCCGCTCCGGATCGCCGACCAGGGCGCGGACGACGTCTACGTCGCGGCAGAACCACGACATCACGGACGCTTTGGAGCGGTCTGCGAGCCGCCGCTCCACGTGGATCGACTCCACTGGGCCCAGGTCGCCCACGCCGGCCTCGGCGGCTTCGATCGTGGCCCGCAGCCGGGACACCAGCGGGTGCAGCCGGTCGGGCAGGCAGGGCACGAGCACCGCTCCGGTATCGCGCCGGATCATGTCGAGCTCATACGCCCAGAGCATCGAGAGTTCCAGCGGCTGCGAGAGCACGAGCGTGCGGCCCGCCTGGACGAGCGTCCGCACCGCCTCGGCACGCCGGTCGTTCCAGCCGTCGGAGCCCACGAGGACGACGTCCGCCGCCCGGGGGTCGAGGAGCGGCTCCCAGGAATCGAGTCGCGGGATCGGGTGGGCCGGGCTCCAGGGCGGGCCCACGTCGTAACCGGCGACCAGGGCATCGCCACGACGGGCTGCGGCGTCCGCGACACGGGCGATGGCGGCGTCGCAGCCGAGCAGTCCGAAACGCAGCATGGCAGGGTATCGTGGGGGGACGGGGTGGTCAGCCGGACGGGCCATGGTCGCTCTGCCGCGGCACCGGTATAGATGATGCAGGATAGTCTCCCCGCCGGCAGTGCGGGAGCGCAGGCACGAAGGACCGGACCAGACCGATGCACGCTGAAGTGATCGCCATCGGCGATGAACTGACATCGGGCCAGCGGCTCGACACCAACAGCCGGTGGATGGCCGCGGAACTCGGCGTGCTCGGCGTGCCCGTTGGCTTTCACACGACCGTCCCCGACACGATCGAGGCCGGGATCGAGGCCTTTCGGCTGGCGGCGTCGCGGGCGGACCTCGTCGTGGTCACCGGAGGCCTCGGGCCCACGGCCGACGACCTCACCCGCGACGTGCTCGCGGCGGTCGCCGGCGTGCCCCTCGACCTCTCGCCCGACGCGCTCGCCACGGTGGAGTCGCGGTTCGCGCGGCGGGGCATGCCCATGCCGGAGTCGAACCGGCGGCAGGCGGTGTTTCCGCGGGGTAGCCGCATCATCCCGAATCCCGAGGGCACGGCGCCGGGGATCGACGTCGATCTCCCGCGGCCTCACGGAGGCATGTGCCGCGTCTTCGCCCTGCCGGGCGTGCCGGCGGAGATGAAGCCGATGTGGAGGGCCAGCGTCGAGCCCGCCGTCCTGGCGATGCTGCCCGACCGGGCCACGATCGTGCAGCGGCGGATCAAGTGCTTCGGCGCGGGCGAGAGCGCGGTCGAGGCGATGTTGCCCGACATGATCCGCCGCGGCCGGGATCCGCTGGTGGGGATCACGGCGCACGAGGCCACCATCACGCTGCGGATCGCGGCCCGGGGCCG
>CAXNJC010000311.1:0-3210 GCA_964202525.1 Pirellulales bacterium | reverse complement strand
CAGAAGACTCAGTAGCGATAGTACTCGGGCTTGAACGGGCCCTCGCCCGGCACGTGGAGATACTCGGCCTGCTCCTGCGTGAGCTTGGTCAGCTTCACACCGAGCTTGTCGAGGTGCAGGCGGGCCACCTCCTCGTCGAGCTTCTTCGGGAGCCGGTGAACGCCCACGTCGAAGTTGTCGCCTTCGGTCCAGAGGGCGATCTGAGCCAGCACCTGGTTGGTGAAGCTCGTGCTCATCACGAACGACGGGTGGCCGGTGGCGCACCCGAGGTTCACGAGCCGGCCCTCGGCGAGCACGATCACGCTGTTGCCCGAGGGCAGCGTGTAGCGATCGACCTGCGGCTTGATCTCGACCTTCTTGATGCCCTTCGTGGTCTCGAGCCAGGCCACGTCGATCTCGAGATCGAAGTGCCCGATGTTGCAGATGATGGCGTCGTTGGGCATCCGGGCGATGTGCTCGCCCTTGATCACGTCGCGGCATCCGGTGGCGGTCACGAAGATCTGACCCCGCGAGCAGGCCTCCTCCATCGTGGTCACCTCGAAGCCCTCCATCACCGCCTGCAGGGCGTTGATGGGGTCGATCTCGGTGACGATCACCCGGGCGCCGAGCGACTTCATGGCATGAGCCGAGCCCTTGCCCACGTCGCCGTAGCCCGCCACGACCACCACCTTGCCGGCCACCATCACGTCGGTGGCCCGCTTGATGCCGTCGGCGAGGCTCTCGCGGCAGCCGTAGAGGTTGTCGAACTTGCTCTTCGTGCACGAGTCGTTGACGTTGATCGCCGGGAGCTTGAGCTCGCCGTGCTCGTGCATCTGGTAGAGGCGATGCACGCCCGTGGTGGTCTCCTCCGAGAGGCCCCGGATGCCGCCGAGCAGCTCGGGGAACTTGGTGTGCACCATCGACGTCAGGTCGCCGCCGTCGTCGAGGATCATGTTCAGCGGCTCACCGCTCGGGAAGAACAGCGTCTGCTCGATGCACCAGTCGAACTCCTCGTTGTTCTGGCCCTTCCAGGCGTAGACCGGGATGCCGGCCTTGGCGATGGCCGCGGCGGCGTGGTCCTGGGTCGAGAAGATGTTGCAGCTGCTCCAGGTGACCTCGGCGCCGAGCTCCTTGAGCGTCTCGATCAGCACGGCCGTCTGGATCGTCATGTGGAGGCAGCCGGCGATGCGGGCCCCGGTGAGCGGCTTGGTGCGGCCATACTTCTGCCGCAGCGCCATCAGGCCCGGCATCTCGTTCTCGGCCAGCATGATCTCCTTGCGGCCCCAGTCGGCGAGCGAGAGATCGGCAACCTTATAGGGCAGGCGGGTTTCGACGTGGGCCACGGTTTTCTCCTGGAGCTGAAGAGGCGTGATAGCGGCCGCGGAAGAAGCCCGCGACGGACGACCCGATCATAGCCGTCCGCACGCGGAAGCAAAGCCTCTACCGCCGCGGCCGGTCAAGGGCCGCGAGGGCCTCCCGGCAGAATTGCCGCACCTTTTCAGGGTCTTTGCGGCCCGGGGCCAGCTCCACGCCGCTGGCGGTATCGACGGCCTCGACGCCGGTCGCAGCGATGGCATCGGCCACGTTGCCCGGCGTGAGACCGCCGGCCAGTGCCAGCGGGATACCGAGCCCGCCTGCCGCCACGAGCCCCGCCCAGTCGACGACGGCCCCGGTGCCACCGAGCGCGCCAGCGTGGGCCGACGACCCCACTGCCGCATCCACCACCGCCATCGCCGGCCCGTTGCCCGCGGCAGCCGCCGCAGCCAGCCACTCGCGGGCGGCGCCGAACCCGTCGGCCGTGAGCCGCACCGCGCGGATGACGGTGAGCGGGGCCAAGGCCGCGCAGGCATCGGGCGGATCGCTGGCCTCGCCGGCGAGTCGGCCGTGGAGCTGGATGGCGTCGAGCCCCACCTCGTCGGCCATGCGCCGCATCTCGACGGGGGCCATCGCCGCGAACACGCCCACCACGAGCACGTGGTCGGGCACGGCCATGGCCACCCGCGCGGCGGTGGCCGCATCGAGGCACCGCGGCGACCCAGCCACGAAGTTGAGGCCGATCGCGTCGGCCCCCGCGTCGGCCGCGAGCCGGGCGTCGTCGGCCGACATCACGCCGCACACCTTCACGTGAAACAACGGTTTGGATGCCACGGCCCGGCCTCGCATGCGATCGTCACAGCCGTCGCCACCGGTAGCCGGCGCGGCATTCTCCCGACCGGAAAAGTCTACGGCCGGATCGGGTGGTGGAGGAAGCCGCGGCCGCATGTCGACATCACTCGTGGCGCGATCCCGCGCCCGAGCCCGCGGCCCACCGGAACCAGTCGCCCGATGCACGTCCCGAGCCGGCACCCGTCGACCCGCCCGTTCATGGCAGCCCCGCGAACGCAGTTCTACCATCCGGCAGCGCAGATCGACGCGGCCCTGAAGTCGGTGGAGCGGTGCATCCGGCGGGGCGAGGGCGTGGCCCTGGTCGTGGGGCCGCCCGGCACCGGCAAGTCGCTGCTGCTGGCCAAGGTGGCCGACGACGTGCGCGACGACTTCGACGTGGCGCTGCTTTCGGGCGCGAGCATCTGCACCCGCCGCGCCCTCTGGCAGGCGGTGCTCGCGGCAATCGGCGAACCCTTCCGCGGTATCGACGAAGCCGAACTCCGCATCGCGCTCGTGGAGCGGATCCGCGGCCTGGCCGCCACCGGCTCGGGCCTGGTGATCCTGGTGGACGAGGCCACCACGCTGCCCACGCGGCTCGTCGAGGAACTGCGGCTGCTCACCAACGTGCCCACGCCGCTGCCCGCAGTGCACCTCGTGCTGGCCGGATCGGTCCGCCTGGAGGAGATGCTCTCGGCTCCGCGCATGGAGAGCCTGGCCCAGCGGGTGGCCGTGCGGGCCTACCTCGAGCCCCTCGACCACACCGAGACGACGGCCTACCTCCGCACCCAGACCCGCGCCGCGGGGCTCTCGTGGGAGAGCCTGTTCGCGGCGGGCTGCGACGACGCGGTGTTCACCGCGACCGACGGCGTGCCGCGGCTGATCAACCAGCTCTGCGACCAGGCGCTCGTGCTCGTGGCCGAATGCAACCGGCAGGTGACGCCGGCCGACATCGCCACCGCCTGGCGAGAGATCCAGCGGCTGCCCGCCCCCCTCGGCCTCGAGCCGCACCGACCGGGGAGCTTCGACCCCTGCGGCGACCTGCCGCCGGCGCCGGCCTTCTCGATGGACGAGCTCGGTGACGACGCG
>CAXNJC010000310.1:0-3211 GCA_964202525.1 Pirellulales bacterium | reverse complement strand
CCGCCCGCCGCGCCGTTCGCGGCGGTCACGAGCACGTCGTTCTTTCCCGCGCGGAGGTCGGCCGTGACCAGCTCCCGCACCGGCTGCCGCCAGTCGTCGGCCCGCGCGACCCGCTTCCCATTGAGAAACAGCGTGGCCTCGTTGTCGGCCGCGAGCACCACCACCGCGTGCGTCGCGGCCGCGGGCAGCGTGAACGTGCGCCGGAACGCGAGCTGCTCGCCAGGCGGCGACTCGGCACGGTCGTTCGACCAGATCCATGCGGCGACCGGCCGCGGCGAGTCTGCCCCGGCGGGCGGATCGAACCGCAGCACCTCCGCATCCGGCCGCGCGGGCGCCGCGCCGGTGAGCTGCCAGACCGCGTCGGTGAACTGCTCCGCCGTCATCCGCCGCGGCAGGGGCCCCGCAAAGGATCGCTCGCCGGTTTCTGCCTCTGCCGCCACGGCCGGCGTGACCGCGGCGTAGGCCTCGGAGGTGGCGATCGTTTCGAGCACGTGCTTGACATCCCAGCCGTGGGCCACGAGGTCGCCGGCGAGCATCTCGAGCAGGTCCTCGCTCCACGGCGGCGTCCGCAGGCTGTCGACGGGATGCACGATGCCGCGGCCCATCAGCCGGTGCCAGAGCCGGTTGACGAGCGTGCGCGACAGCCAGCCATTCTCGGGCCGCGTGATCAGCGCGGCGAGCTGCTCGAGCCGCTTCGCCGGCGGCGCGGCGGAATCCACCTGACCGAGTTCCGGAAACGGCCAGGCCGGGGCCGCCATCGTGCCGGTCGCCTTCTCGCAGCGGTGCAGTTCGAGCGGCGTCGGCGCGGCGATCGCGGCCAGCGCGTAGGTCTGCGCGAGCGTCCAGCGGTCCACGAAGGAATCGTGGCAGCTGGCGCACTTGAGGTTGATGCCGAGGAACGTCTGGCCCACGTTCTGCGCGAACTGGATCGGCACGGTCTGGCTGGCGTTGACCGTGCCCCGCCACACGATCCCGTCGATGAAGCCTCGCGACTGGTCGGTGGGCGCCACCAGCTCGCGGACGAGCTGATCGTAGGGCCGGTTCGCGACGAGGGCGCCATGGAGCCAGGTGGTGACCTGCCGGCGGCCACCGGTGATGTAGCCCGTGCCCGTGTAGTCGTTGCGGAGGAGGTCGTTCCAGAACGAGAGCCAGTGCTCGGCGTAGGCGAGCTTCGTGGCGTCGCCGAGCAGTTCGCGGACGAGCGTGGTCCGCTTGTCGGGCCGCCCGTCGGCCACGAACCGCTCGACGACCGCGGGCTCCGGGAGCAGCCCGGTGAGGTCGAGGCTCGCGCGGCGGACGAACGTGCGGTCGTCGCACCGCGGCGGCCGCGGGATGCCGCGGTCGGCCTGCCACGTATCGACGATCCGGTCGACCGGGTTCGTCCGGCCGTCGATCGTTGGCGGCAGGCTCACCGGCCGGAGGGAGAGCGGAGGCTCCCACGACGACCGCTTGAACGCGAAGCCGGGCTCCCACACGGCCCCGTCGTCGATCCAGCGCCGCAGCACGTCCACCGCCTCCGCGGGGAGCGGGTCGCCCTCGAGCGGCATGCGGAGGTCGGGGTCGGTGGTCGTGATCCGTGTCAGGAGCTCACTCGCGTCGGCTCGCCCGGGCACGAGCCCGGGCACGCCGGAGTCGCCGCCTTTCAGCAGATCCTCGCGGGTGTTCATCGAGAATCCGCCCTGGCGGGCGTCGCCCGCGTGGCATTCGCCGCAGTGCCGCTTGAGGAGCGGCACGACCTCGTGGGCGAAGTCCACGGCCAGCGCCGGACCGCCGGCCGCGCAGGCCAGAACCACGACCACAAGCACTGCGAGCGGTGGCGGGTATCGGTCGATCATGGGCGGGCGGATTGGGCCTGCGGCGAAGGAGACGGCCGGTTCCCTCCCTGAGTCTACTCGCAGCCGACCAGCTGCCCGCCGATGGGGCAGCGGGAGCGAGCTTCGCGGGAGGGGCCCGGCGGACGAGAATCGCTGCGCACCGCGGCGACCGCTGGATTGTGGCCCGCACGCCCTGGACCGGGCCTCCGGCGGCCAGAACGCGAACGATTCCGGTTTCCCCTGCGCGAGCACCGGAAGCGTGCGCGGCCTGAACTGCCGCGCGACGAGGCGCCTGCTGGCGGGGGGCGGCATCCCGCACGTCATGTACGGGCGCTCACTACCACCGTCCACTCGCCGCTCTGCCCATGGTCGCTGCACTCTCCGTGCAAGGGGCGCGGGGTTTGCCCGTCCTGCAATGGCAGGCACATGGCGCAGACCGCCGCGCACCTTGTCGATCACGTCATCCCACCGGTGCCCGTGCGACAGTGGGTGATCTCCGTGCCCAAGCGGCTGCGCTGCTTCCTCGCCAACCGCCCCGTGGCCGTCGTTGCTCTCACGAGAATCCTCCTTGAGGAGATCGAGCGGCTGCTGGGCGCTGCCGCAGGCGTGACGAGTGACGCCAGCGCCCCCGCAGCCGCTCGCCCACGGCTCGGCGTTGTCTCCTACCTGCACCGCTTCGGCTCGGCGCTCAACCGCCACGTGCACCTGCACGTGTGCGCAACCGAAGGCGTCTTCGTGCCGGCTGCTGACGGAGCAGGGTGCGACGCCTCACCGGCGTTCCTGCCCGCCCGCCCGATCAACCAGGCCGATCTGGCCGCGCTCACCGAGCGGGTCCGCCGCCGCGTGATCCGGTGGTTCCGCATGCAGCGGCTGCTCGACGCCGAGGCCGCCGCCGACATGCTCGCCTGGGAGAACAGCGGGTTTTCCATCGATGCGAGTGTCCGGATCACGCTTATCGACCGCGATGTGCCGAGCTGTTTTCGGAGTCTGGAAAACTTGCTGAGATACTGCGCCCGGCCGCCCTTTGCGCTCGAACGACTCTCCGTGACTCGCGGCCCAGACGGCCGGATCGCCCGCATCCGCTAGTGCTGCCCAGGCACAAAGCGGCCACCTGGGTCGGACCCGGCCGCGGCCGCAAATCCACCCGGCCAGGGGCCAATGGCTTCGTCGAACTCACGCTGTTTGAGTTTCTCGATCGTTTGGCGGACCTTGTCCCGCCGCCGCGAAAGCACCGGCATCGCTATCACGGGGTGTTTGCCCCGAGTCACAAGCGCAGGCGGGCCGTCACCTCGCTCGCAATCGGGCACATCGGCGCGCGGCGCGAGGCTGTGACCAGTGAACATGTGGCCGGAGGGCATGCTGCGGAAGGCTGCTGCGACGCACATCTGAGTCACAAG
>CAXNJC010000309.1:0-3211 GCA_964202525.1 Pirellulales bacterium | reverse complement strand
CGGAACACCACGAGCAGGAGCACCGGCAGGTACCAGGCCATGAACAGGCCGCCGTTGTGGGCCTTCCAGAACTGGCTGCCGAGCAGCACGGCCGCGGTGCAGCTCAAGAGCGTGCCGAGGTTCTTCGGCGCGGGCCAGATC
Organism: Pirellulales bacterium; assembly: GCA_964202525.1. Lineage (GTDB taxonomy): Bacteria > Planctomycetota > Planctomycetia > Pirellulales > UBA1268 > QWPN01. Next base: position 3,070 of record CAXNJC010000309.1, on the reverse strand, counting down.
GCCAGCGTGGCCATCATCGCCACGAACGCGGCCAGGACCGGCAGGCGGAACACGGGATCCTGGGACGGCAGGGCCCAGAAGCCCTCGAGCGAGACCTCGCTCGGGAAGATCCAGCCGAACATCTGCCGCAGCTGGCCGAGCAGCACCGCGACGTCGGGCGACGTGAACCACAGGGCCACGATCAGGGCGGCGAGGGCCGCGGCCACCCCGAGCGCGAAGCGGCGGACGCCCCGTTCCCAGTAGAAGCTGCACCACAGCGGCAGCAGGAACACGGGATAGTAGATCGTGCCGATCGCCAGGCCGACGAGCACTCCGGCGACGAAGGGCCGACGATAGGCGGCGATCGCCCAGATCATCAGCGCCCCCGGTAGCACGTGATCGACGCGGCCCGTCATCGTCGCGGTGTAGGGCAGCAGCAGGTAGAGGACGGCGGCGGCGATGCCCAGACGAACGTTCTCGAAGTGTCGCCAGCCCACCACCACCATGCCGGCGACGATCGCCAGCTGCGAGACGATCGCCATCACCCGGGCCGTCGTCTCGTGGACCGCCCGCCGGCTGGCGTCGCCGACGTCGGCCTTCTCCTCCGATCCGTCGGGCGCGAAGAAGATCCGCTGGGTGGAGATCTGCGGGAGCAGGAACAGCAGCGGATAGCCGGGACCGAGCCGGGCCAGCTGGTCGGCGTCGACCTCCGCGTCGCGGGCCTCGAGGCGGGTGGCGCCGGCCGCGCCGGCGACGTCGTCCTTCTGCGGCCGCGTGGTGATCACGTTGGCCAGCAGGAAGGCCAGCAGCGCCGCCCCGAGGAACACGAGGCCGCCGGTGGTGAGGTTCGGCTCGAGCATCGGCCGCCGAACCATCATCGAGTCGCACAGCATCCGGACCAGCAGGACCGCCAGGACGGCGAACAACCAGACGTAGCCGAGCTGCTGGTCGGCCACGTTGGCCCGATAGCTGCCCGATTCGACCGCGAGCAGACCCGGAGCCAGGAGGATCAGGCCCAGCAGGTCGAGGTTGCGGATGCTGAGCAGCCTGTTGAACTTGAAGAACAGGGCGATCGACAGGAGCGAGGCGAGGTAAAACCAGGTCGTCGGATTGACGCGGTGATAATGGAGGAGGATGTCGCTCATGCCGTCCGGATGTCGGGAGGCCGCCGCAGAAACGCTACAGCCTAAGCCCGGGACGCGGCCTTGAAAACCCGCCGGTTCGGTTCAGAAGGGCCAGATCAAGGGCGCCAGTGCCACCGTGAGCGCCATCACCAGCAGGTTGAGCGGCCCCCCGAACCTGACGTAATCCCGGAACTTGTAGCCGCCGGGACCGTAGATCATGAGGTTGGTCTGGTAGCCCATCGGGGTCGCGAAGCCGCAGCTCGCAGCCACCGTGATCGCCATCACGAACGGCATCGGGTTCACTCCCAGGTCGGCCGCCGTCTGCCAGGCGATGGGGAAGGTGAGCACGGCGGCGGCGTTGTTGCTCATCAGTTCGGTGAACAGCATCGCCACCAGGTAGATCGCGGCGAGCACGACGTGGGGATTGTCGCCGGCGGCGTTGATCGTCGACGCCGCCATCGCCCCGGCGAGCCCCGTCTTTTCCATCGCCCGCGCCAGGCCGAAGCTGGCGGCGATCAGCAGCAGTGACTCCCACTCGATCGAGCGGCGGGCCTCGGTGGAGGAGATGCACCGCAGGCCCACGACTGCCCCGGCGGCTACCAGGGCCGCGGCCACCATCGGCACCAGGTCGAGGGCCGCGGCCAGCACCATGGCCGCCAGCACCGTGCAGGCGATCCAGGCCTTGTCGTGTCGCGGCGGCGTGGACCCGGTCACCTCGCTGACGAGGTAGAAGTGGCGGTTGGACCGCTGCCGGTCGACGAACGCCGACCCCGCCTCCACCAGCAGCGTGTCGCCGGGCTGGAGCACGATGTCGCCGATCTTCATCTGCAGCCGCTCGCCGTCGCGGGCGACGGCGATCACGACGGCGCCGTAGGTCGAGCGGAATCGGCCCTCCCGGATGGTACGGCCCACCAGCGGGCACGAGGGCGACACCACCGCCTCCACCAGCACCCGCTCGCTCCGCGGGTCGTCGAGCTTGAACACCTGGTCGGTCGCGGGCCGCAGGCCGCGGATCTTCTGCAGCTCCACCACGGAGTCGATCACGCCCACGAACACCAGCCGGTCGCCGGCCTCGAGTCGCTCGGTGGGGGCCACCGCCGCGATCACGTGGCCGCCGCGGTCGATCTCCATGAGGAACAGGCCATGCAGATGTCGCAGGCCGGCCTGCTCGATCGTGCGACCGGAGAGCGGGCTGCCCGCGTCGACGACCATCTCCAGGCTGTACTGCCGCGGGTCGTCGCTGGTGCTCATCGGCGGCCGCCGATCCTTGAGCAGGTAGCGGCTCGCCACGATCAGGTAGACGAGCCCGCAGGCGAACAGCGGCAGGCCGAGCCGGGTGATGTCGAACATCTCCAGCGGCGTGCCCCGCTTGGCCGCCACGAGGCCGCTCACGACCACGTTGGTGCTCGTGCCGATCAGGGTGCACAGGCCGCCGAGCACCACCGCCGCGTTCATCGGCATCAGGAGTTTCGAGACGCTCAGCCGGTGCTTCTTCGCCCAGTCGCGGATCGCCGGCACCATCAGGGCCACCACCGGCGTGTTGTTGGTGAAGGCGGAGAGCACGCCGGGGCCGATCATCGTCCGCAGCTGGGCCGACGCCAGCGACTTCGGCCTCCCGAGCGCGCGGTCGACGAGCGACGCCAGGGCCCCGGTCCGCTCCACCGCGGCGGCCACCACGAACAGCGCCGCGACCGTGATCATGCCTTCGTTGCTCATGCCCCGGAGGGCCTCGTCGGGCGTGAGCACACCCGCGGCGAGGAGGAGCACCACGCCCCCGATCATCACCATGTCGGGGGCCCGCTGGATGAACAGCAGCGCGGCGAGCGTGGCCGCGACGATGGCGCCCGTGAGCACGGCCTGCCAGTTGTCCACCATGCCGTCGAGGCCCATCGTCCGTCTCCCGGGGCGGCCCCGCGGCCGCACAGGCCAGACTTTCGCGCCGCGATCGGGCTCGTGCAAGGCCAAAT
>CAXNJC010000308.1:0-3213 GCA_964202525.1 Pirellulales bacterium | reverse complement strand
CTGCCGCCGCACCCGCCGGGAGTTCTTCTGGGAGGCGGGGGCGTCGTTCACCGGCCTCGCCCTCGCCGGGCTGCTCGACCAAGGCTTTCTCGCGCGGCAGACCCGGGCCGCCGACGGCACGCCGTTTTGCAATCCGCTGGCCGCCAAGCCGCCGATGTTCGCCCCGAAGGCGAAGAGCGTGATCTTCCTGTTCATGTATGGCGGCCCGAGCCACGTCGATACCTTCGACTACAAGCCCGCGCTCTATCCGCTCGACGGCAAGACGATCCCGGTGAAGACGAAGGGCCGCGGCGGGGAGCGGAGCGAGGGCCGCGTGGTCGGGCCCAAGTGGAAGTTCCAGCAGTACGGCCAGTGCGGCAAGTGGGTGAGCGACCTGTTTCCGCACATGGCCCGCCACGTCGACGACCTCGCCTTCATCCACTCGATGACGGCCGACTCGCCGATCCACGGCTCGGCGATGCTGCAGATGAACTCGGGGAAGATCCAGTCGGGGGCGCCCTGCCTCGGCTCGTGGGTGAACTACGGCCTCGGCAGCGAGAACGAAAATCTTCCCGGCTTCGTGGTGATGCTCGACCCCACCGGCGGCCCCATCTCGGGGGCGAAGAACTGGTCGAGCGGCTTCATGCCGGCCACGTATCAGGGCACGCTGCTGCGAAGCAAGGGAGCCCCGATCCTCGATCTCGCGCCGCCCGACGACATGCCCCTCGAGGCCCAGCGGCAGCTGCTCGACGCCCTCCGCGACTCCAACACCGCCCATCTCCTTTCGCGGGGCGACAACACCGAGCTCGCCGCGCGGATCGCCTCCTACGAGCTCGCCTGGAAGATGCAGGAGCACGCCCCGGAGGCGGTGGATCTGGCGAGCGAGACCGAGGAGACGAAGCGGCTCTACGGCCTCGACAATCCGCGGACCGCCGACTTCGGCCGCCGCTGCCTACTGGCCCGCCGGCTCGTGGAGCGGGGCGTGCGGTTCGTGCAGCTCTACTCCGGCGGGGCCCATAACGACGACAACTGGGACGCCCACGGCGACCTCGTGAAGAACCACGAGTTTCACGCCGGCAACACCGATCTTCCGGTGGCGGGCCTGCTCGCCGACCTGAAGCGGTCGGGGCTGCTCGAGTCCACGCTCGTGATCTGGGGGGGCGAGTTCGGCCGCCAGCCGACCGCGGAATACGCCGAGGGCACGGGCCGCGACCACAACTCCTATGGGTTCACGATGTGGATGGCCGGCGGCGGCATCAAGGGGGGTGTGAGCGTGGGCGAGACCGACGAACTCGGCGCCGCGGCGATCGCGCCGGTGCACGACGGCCGCACGGGCTTCCACGTCAAGAGCCTGCACGCCACGGTGCTGCAGTGCCTCGGCATCGACCCGAACCGGCTCGCCTACTTCTTCGGCGGCCTCGACCAGAAGCTCGTCGGCGTGGAGCACGTCGAGCCGATCCACGAGATCCTGGCGTAGCCGGCTGCGGGCCGACCATGCCCCGCCACGGGCTGGCAGCCGACGTCACCGAGGGAAACACCACGTCAACGGGAGTTCAGCCGTACCGCTCACGCGGTGACGCTTCTCGGATCCGAAAGCCCGCCGGCGTCAGCAAGGGTCGTGGGCACGAGCCCCGCGTGACCTGGCTCAGTGCTTGTTGTTGCAGGTCGTGCAGATCCGCGGGGCGTGGTTCGCGCCGTAGGTGTTGCAGAGGATGCAGCGGTTGTTGAACTTGTTGTTGCAGGTGGTGCAGATCCGCGGCACCTGGTTGGCGCCGTAGGCGTTGCAGAGAATGCAGCGATTGTTGAACTTGTTGTTGCAGCTCCCACAGATCCGCGGCATCTGGTTCGCGCCGAAGGTGTTGCAGAGGATGCAGCGGTTGGCCATCGGCGCCTCGCCGGACGACGGCCGCTCGCCGCGGCCAGCCCGCACACCGACGCCCACGACAGCTGCCGCCACCACGACGACCAGCAGCCCGACCCGGACCATCGTTCGTGCAGCCATGCGGGACACTCCTCTGCGAGTTCCGATTCCTGCGGAGGGGTGTGCCCCTCCACCACAACCACGAGGAATCGTATTCCATGCGCCGACTCCATGACACCATCGCGGTCCTCGTGCTCCTCGCGGCGGCCCATCCAATGGCCTGCGGCGAGCCGCCCTCGGCCGTGCAGACCGGCACGCCCCGGCGGGTGATCGCCGCCGACGCCTCCACCAAGACCCTCGCGGCCATCGGCCCCGACGGCCGCGTCGAGTGGCGGCTTCCCTGCGGGGCGATTCACGACCTGCACCTGCTGCCCGACGGGCACCTTCTCTATCAGGACGGCTGGACGCGGATCGTCGAGCTCGATGCGGCCCGGCGTCCGGTCTGGGAGTACGACGCGAAGGCCAACGGCAACGCCGACCGGCCCGTCGAGGTGCACGCCTTCCAGCGGCTCCCCGACGGCACCACGATGATCGTGGAGTCGGGCCCGGCCCGGATCATCGAGGTCGATAGGTCAGAAACCGTCGTCAAGACGATCCCGCTTACGGTCGACTCACCCTCGACCCACTCCGACACGCGCAACGCGCGAAAGACCCCCGCGGGCACGTATCTCGTGGCCCACGAGAAGGACGGCGTGGTTCGCGAGTACGACGCCACGGGGAAGGTCGTGTGGGATTTCGACGTGCCGGTGGCCTGCGGCGAGCGGCGGCGCGGCCACGGGCCCGAGGCCTGCGGCGACCAGGTCTATTCGGCCGTGCGGCTCGCAAGCGGCAACACGCTGATCGGCACCGGCAACGGCCACGGGGTGCTGGAGGTGTCGCCCGCCCGCGAGATCGTCTGGCAGATCGGCCAGCGTGACCTGCCCGGCGTGGTGCTCGCCTGGGTCACGCAGGTCGAGCGACGGCCGAATGGCACGACGATCCTCGTCAACTGCCACGCCGGCCCCGAGCAGCCGCAGATCCTCGAGGTCACGCCCGACAAACAGGTCGTCTGGTCGTTCCGCGACTTCACGACGTTTGGCAACGCGCTCCCCGTGGCGATCGTGCTCGATCCCTGACGCGGCGTCACCGCTGCGGCGGCAGCACGAGCGTGGGGGCGGCGGGCTGGGCCGCAGGGGGCGAGGCCGGCTGGGCCGGCGCGCCAAACACAGCCTCGAGGCTGCGGCCGATGCCATCCTTGAGCACCGCCTCCGCCGTGTTCTCCACGATGCGGCCCAGGATCTTGTCCATCGCTGCCCCGTCGAACTGGGGCCGAT
>CAXNJC010000307.1:0-3219 GCA_964202525.1 Pirellulales bacterium | reverse complement strand
GGCGCCGGTGGCGGCCGGAGGCGAGTGGCTGGAGACGGGGGACCTCGCCGAGATCGAGGGCGACGGCCAGCTCCGCATCGGTGGGCGGCTCGGCGACACGCTCGTGCTCGCCACCGGGGTGAAGCTACCGGCGGCGGCGGTCGAGGCGGCGCTCGCCGAGGACGATGTCGTGGCCCAGGTGTGCGTGGTGGCGGCCGGCCTGCGGCGGCCGGTGGCGGTGGTGGTGCCGGAGCCGGCCATCCTCCGCGCCGCCATCCGAAGCATGGGCCTCGTGGTGGTCAGCCGCCGCCAGGCGGTGCGGCATCCGCGGGTCGTGGCCTGGCTCACCCGCCGCCTCGCGCGGCGGCAGGTGGGGCTGCCGACGTCGTGGCGGGTGCGCGACGTCGTGATCGCGGACCGGCCGTTCGACGTGGCCCGCGGGGAGACGACGGCATCGCTCAAGCCGCGTCGGGCGGTCATCGAGCGGACGTTCGGCGACCGGATCCGCCGCCTCGAGCAGGCCGCGCACCGGCGTCAGGAGCGGCCGCTGGCGGACGCCATGCAGCGGCGCCCCGGATCGTGGATCGGCGACGCGGTGTGGATGGGCGGCGACGGTGGATTCGCGGTCGCCGCCGGCCGGGCGTCGGAGCCGCTCGCCGGGCGGATCGAGGCGGTGCTCGAGCGGGCGGAGGTGGAGATCACCCGCCTTCGCGCCGCCGACGCGGTCTACGAGCCGTTGCCGGGCGCGCATCTGCGGGCCCCGCTCGCCGATGCGCCGCCGCCGCCGTTCGGCGTGTTCTCCGCGGACGCGGAGCGGGCCCTTGGAGAGACGGGGCTCTGGGGGCTGGCCGTGCCCGAGCCGTACGGCGGCGCCGGAGCGACCACGCTCGAACTCGTGCACGCCGTGACCCGTCTGGCCGCCAGCGTGCCGACCGCAGCCGGCATGCTCGCGGTGCACTCCGCGATCGGTGCCGTCTCGGCCGTCGTGGGCTTCGGCTCCGACGAGCAGCGGGCCCGGCTGCTGCCTGGCCTCGCCGCCGGCCGGCCGCTCTCGATCTTCGGCGCCACAGAGCCCGACGCGGGCTGCGATCTGGGGCGGGTGGCGACGCGGCTCGACGCGGTCGACGGCCGGCTGCTGCTCTCGGGCACGAAGATGTTCATCACCGGCGCGACCCACGACCGGCTCGTGAAGGTGCTCGCCGTTCGCGGCGGCCGACCGGTGGTCGTGCTCGCCCGGCTGCCGACGGCCGACACGGAGTCGTTCCGGCTGCATCGCTATCCGTTGCACCCGCTGCGGCACGCCCACAATGCCGCGCTCGAGTTTCGCGGGTTCGAGATCGACCCCCGCGACGTGCTCGATCCCGGTGCCGATGGCGATACGATGCGGATCGTGTGGCACGGTCTCAATCGCGGCCGCGTCACGCTCGCGGCGCAGGCCGCCGGCACCCTGCGGCTGCTTGCGGCGCAGGCCCGCGACCACGCCGCCCGGCGGGTCACGTGGGGCCAGCCCATCGCCTCGCGGCAGCTCGTCCGGATGCGGCTCGGCCGGATCGCCGCCGCGACGGTGGCCTGCGACGCGGTGGCCGCCTGGGCCGCGACCGCGATCGACGACGGCCAGAGCGGGGAGTGGGAGGCCATCACCGCGAAGGTGTTGGCAAGTCACTGCGTCCGCGAGGCCGCGATCGACGCGCTGGGCGTGCACGGCGGGCGGGCGTTTCTCGTCGGGCATCCGCTCGGTGACTCCCTCCATGACCACTTAGCCGTCACGGTGTACGAGGGCGAGAGCGACCTCCTCGGGCTGGCGCTCTTCAAGGGGCTTGCGCGGCAGCATCCGCTCGCCGTCCGGCGCGACGCGGCGGCCTGGCAACGCGGCGCTGCCTGGCTGGCCTGGCGGACATCCACGGCCGCCCGCCGCGCCGGGGCCGACGCCGCGATCCTCGACGCGCGGCTCCGCGGCCACGCGCGGCAGGCCCGCCGCGGCCTGGGGCGGCTCGCCCTGGCGATCGACCGGGCCATCCGCCGGCACGGCCGCGGACTGGCCGACCGGCAACTCGAGGTAGGCTTTCTATCTGCCGCCGTCCGGGAGGCGGTCGGGGTGCTGGCCGTCGCCCACCATGCCGATGCCTCGGGCGACGAGGCTGTGCTGGCCCCGGCAGACGCCTGGTGCCGGCTCGCGCTCGCCCGGGCCGCCGGCCGGCTGCCTGGGCCGGATGCCCTCGCCGCGGCGGCGGCCGTAACCTTGGGCGATGTCGCCCGTTGAATCGGGGGCAGCCTTCGGAACCCTGACCATGACGCATCGAGCGGCGGCGATATCGGGTCTGGTCATCATGGGCGTGGCGGTGGTCGCGGTCGCGGCAACGCCGTCGGCTCCAACGCGGCCGCGGACCCGCGCGGGGAGTCTGCCGCCGGCCGTCACTGCGGCTCCCGACGGTCCTGTGATGAAGGTGGCGGCCGTCGATGCGTCACGCCGCGATCGGGTGCGTCGCGAGGCGGCGGCGATCGACGAGCTCCTCGCCCGCCGCTGGACGGAGCAGGGCGTCACGCCGTCGCCGCCCCTCGACGACGCCGGCTTCGTGCGTCGGATTCATCTCGAGCTTGCCGGGCGGATTCCGACCTACGAGGAGACGGTGGCCTTCCTGGCCGAAGGCGATTCGGCGAAGCGCGACGCCCTGATCGAGCGGCTGCTCGCGAGCCCCGACTACGTGAGCCACTTCTACAACTGGTGGGCCGACATCCTGCGGCTCGCGGAGCGGCCCCAGCGGAACCTCGTGCTCGAGCCCTACCTGGCCTGGGTCAAGGACTCGATCCGCACCAACCGCCGGTACGACGAATGGGTGCACGAGATGCTCACGGCCGACGGGCTGCCGTGGGAGAATCCCGCGGTTGGTTTCCAGCTCCGCGACGAGGGCATGCCGCTCCCGTACGTCGACAACACCGTTCGCGTGCTGCTCGGCACGCAGATCGGCTGCGCGCAGTGCCACGACCATCCCTTCGATGAGTGGACGCAGCACCAGTTTTACGAACTGGCGGCCTATACGGCGGGCACCCGCACGCGGCTCGGCGTGGCCGCGCGGCAGCCCAAGCCCGGCAAGGAGGCCCGGCCGATCCCGCCGCCGGCCGTGCGGGCGCTGGTGCGAGACGCGCGGGACGCGAAGGGTAGGAAGGCGGGCCCCCTGGTGCAGTTCATCCAGGCCAACGCCACCGTGGTGAGCCATCAGGACAAGCCGCTCGCGCTCCCGC
>CAXNJC010000306.1:0-3227 GCA_964202525.1 Pirellulales bacterium | reverse complement strand
CCGTCGATGATGTCGCCCACGAGGAAGAGGTTCTCGGGCTCGAAGCGGCCGAGAAAGTCGAACAGCTCGGGAGCCCGCGAGAAGCGGCAGCCGAGGTGCACGTCGGACACGAACAGCGACTGAACTCTCACAACATCGCCCTCCTTGGCGTGTATGGCATGGCGTTGCTCAGGCCGCGGCCGCCACCCCTGCGGATCGTCCGATCGTCTCCCGCTGCATGCTCGCCGCGATCGCGCGGGCGGCGGCTGGGAACCCGTCCATCCGTCCCCGTCGCCCCGCGAGTGGGCCGGCGAAGCGGTCGACGCTGTCGAGAAACCCCCGGATCGTCGCGGTGGTCACCGACTCGAGCGGTGCGAACGTGCCGCAGCCCTCGGCCACGAGGAAGTGGGCGTTCATGGTCTGCTCCGCATGGGCCCGCTCGGGCAGCACGAGCAGCGGCTTGCCGAAGTGCAGCGCCTCGCCGATCAGTTGGTTGCCCGCGGCGGCCACCACGCCGCGGCAGCCGGCGAGGTCGGCGACGAAGCGGCTCTCGTCGATGTCGTGGAAGGACACGGTGCCCACGGGGTCGCGCGGGCCCAGCCCGTAGACCCGCACCGGCAGCCCCACGGCGGCGAGCGCCGCGATCACCGGGGCGGGCGTGTGCCGCCTCAGGTAGCTGACGAGATGCCCGGCGTCGTGGGGCGTGGCGGCGAGGATCGCCGTGCGGAGCAGCGGACCTGCCTGCACGGCATGCCGCCAGCCGGCCATCAGCGGCGGGCGGAAGAAGGCGGACACCACGGTGGCGGCGGCGCGGGGCACGAACAGCCTGCAGGAGAGCCCCATGAAGCGGGCGGTGCAGCGCAGCGTCGGCGGCAGCCTGCCGAGATCGTAGGCGACGAGGAAGTGCTGATGGTCGAGGCTCACGAGCGGCACGCCGAGCCGGGCGGCCGCCCGCGGCAGCACCGGCTCGAAATCGGTGATCGCGAGATCGGGGGCGAAGGTGTCGAGCACGCGAGTCAGCCGCGACACCTGCCGCGGCAGGTCACCCGCTGCGAAGCGCAGGCCGTCGAAGATCGTCTGCGGCACATCGAGCCGGTTGCCGACATAGCGAAAGCGGATCCCTGGCACCTCGAGGAGGCGGACGTCACCGCGGCCCGCGAACCGTCCGCGGAGAAACGCCAGCGCCTCCGTCGCCGTGGCGATCAGGTACTCGTGCCCGCCGCCGAGACGCTCCACGAGCGTGCACACCCGCGCGGCGTGTCCGCGGCCCTCGCCACAGAGACCGATCGCGATCCGGGCCATGGCACTGGTCCCGACGGGTCGAGTCGCGGGAGCCACGTGGCCCCGGCGACATGGATGTTGTCGTCAACCCGGCAGCCGGCTCGCAACTGTGAAACCTTTATGAGCGAAACTGGGCAATCAAAGGTACTTACGGCGGTTGACGGTGGCCTGCCAACGGCCTGATTCCGCGATCTCGATGAGCTGCTCGTGGGAGAACCGCTCGCCGTGCTCGAGCACCGCCCGGCGGATCACCTCCTTGACGTCGGCGCCGGTCGCCCCCTCGAGCGTCTCGGCGAGCGCGTGGAGGTCGAGGTCGAGGCTCAGCGGCCCGAGGTGCCGCTCGAGGATCCGCACGCGGCTGGCGGCGTCGGGCATCGGCAGCGTGATCACCATGTCGAAGCGATTCGCCCGCTGAGCCGCGGGGTCGAGCGACTTGGGATCGTTGGTGGTGGCGATCGTGAGGATGTCGTCCCGCTGGCGGACGCCGTCGAGCGTGGAGAGGAAGTCGGCCAGCGACGTGTTCGTGCCGCTGCCGTCACGGTGGCCGAGCACGAGGTCGATGTCGTCGAGCACCACCAGCGTGGGCCCGAAGGAGTCGCTCTCGGCGTACAGGTCGGCGATGGTGTGCCGCATCGCGTTGGCGTCGGCGAGGATCGTGGTGTAGCGGCCGGCGAGCTCCGCGGCGATCACGCGGACGAGGTGCGTCTTGCCCACGCCCGGCGGCCCGGCGATCAGCATGCCACGGTTCGTGCCCAGACCAAGCGACTTCAGCAGGTCGCGGCGGCTGGTGGCGGAGGCGAGAAACACGTCGATCTCACTCCACACATCCTCGGGCAGAATCAGGCCGCTGCGATCGCTCGTGATGGCGGCGCTGGCCGTGATCCGCACGCAGCCGTCGTTGACGCAGGCCTCGAGCACCCGCCCGCGGAGCGGGTTTTCGTGGGTCTTGAGCCGGGCCCGAAAGGCCTCGAGCGTCTTGTCGGCGACAGTCTTGTGGGCCTGCGCCGAGAGGATCGCGAACTCCCGCTGCCAGTGGCGGTCGTCGATCGTCACACAGAGCCCCGCTTCGGCCAGCGTGCCGGCCGGGAAGAACACGACGAGCCGCCCCGGCACCGCCACCTTCTCGTCGGGTCCCACGTCGAGCTGCGACCAGGTTGGGGGCAGATCGTCGCCCGGCGAGCCCACGACGATCCGGCCGGCGTGCCGCTCCATCTCGATCCGCATCAGGTTGCCGAGGATAGCCAGCGACGTGCTCGGGCCCGTGAATCGCGTGCTTGCCAGGTCGATCTGATCGACGCCGAGCTGACGCACGGCGAACTGCGTGGGCGAGAGCGTCGTGGTGGGCTCGTTGCCCACGAGCTCGCCGAGCGTGCGGAGCGCGGCGCGCGTGTGGCTGGTGGCCGCCGCGAGGATCTCGTCGACGGTCTGGCCTCGCGATGGAATCGGTTCGCTGGTCATGCGGAAGGAGGTGCTCCTGACGGCGGCGGCAGCGACGGCCGGCCGGGGCTACACTCTACCAGACGCGCGAGCGCCGGCGGCGACGCCGCGACCCGGGAGATGGCGACCAATGCACTGGTTCTACCTCGCGATCGCAATCACGGCGGAAGTGTTCGCCACCAGCTTCCTCAAGACGGCCGCCGGCTTCACGAAACTCGGCCCTACGCTCGGCGTGCTGGCCGGCTACGGCATCGCCTTTTTCTTCCTCTCGCTCACGCTCGAGCGGATCCCGGTGGGCGTGGGCTATGCCATCTGGTCGGGCGCGGGCGTCACGCTGATCGCCGCGATCGGCTGGCTGGTCCATGGCGAGACGCTCGATGCGGCGGCGATCCTCGGCATGTCATTGATCGTGGCGGGCGTGGTGGTGCTCAACCTGTTCTCGAAGGCCGCCACCCACTGACACCCACGATCAGCACGCCGCCGCGGTTTCGGGCGGGCTTCGGCGGCCCGCACTCGCTCCAGTGTTTTTC
>CAXNJC010000305.1:0-3229 GCA_964202525.1 Pirellulales bacterium | reverse complement strand
GCGGCCGGACGGTCGGATCGCCCAGTTCAGTATTCACCGGACGAGGTGTCGATTCACCCGGCCGGCACTGTTTTTTCGGGGAATTCGAGCTCCGGCTTCGGCATGACCGATACATCCGCTGAGGTTTCGTAGAATGCGGGAGCCGTGTCCTGGTCCGCAGGCTGGCCGCTACGTGGCGGCTGGGATCTACGACACGCCGCGTCGGTCGCAGGGCCGACGACACCACCAGACGGGGGCGTACCGGTTTCGACCGGATGGTAAGAGGCTCGGATTGCGTGTCGTGGTTGGTCGGCTGGCCACGTTAAAAGTCGACCAAGCTTCAATTGCCGAAGCTCAGTTTTCTCTGGCTGCTTAACTAAGTAGCCCCGAGCGATGGCCCCAGCCGGAAGGGCCTCCCAATCGGTTGCCAAATCCGGCTCGCTGCGATTCACCGCCTGGTACGGTCGCGGCCAAACTTGTTCCGGGCTGGTCCACGACGCACCCTGCCGGCCGGGGACGCGTGGACGAGACTCAAATCGACCGGATACACACGTAGACGTTCGCGCTGAAACATCACGGGACAGGGGTTCGACTCCCCTCGCCTCCACTTCACGCGGCCGCGGCCATCCATGGCCCGCGGCCGCTTGTTTTATAGGGCTCGCCCTCCAGGCGAGCAGTCGAGGGCGCCGCTGGCCGTCATGCCCCCGGCGGGCTTGGCCTGTGGCCTCGCCCTCCAGGCGAGCAGTCGAGGGCGCCGCTGGCCGTCCTGCCCCCGGCGGGCTTGGCCTGAGGGCTCGCCCTTCAGGCGAGCAGTCGAGGGCGCCGCTGGCCGTCCTGCCCCCGGCGGGCTTGGCCTGAGGGCTCGCCCTCCAGGTCAACGGCCCGCCGCCCGCAGCGCGACCAGCGTTTGACGCACGTCCTCGAGCGTGCCCACCGCCACCCAGACGCGGTGCGCATGGACCCCCGGCTCGAGCGTCGTGCCCGCCGGCGCCGTCTCGCGGATCACGGCATTCCACTTCGACACCCGCTCGCGCTCGAACCAGAATCGCCCGTAGGTCGCCGGCCGGCCTGTCGTCCGCGATACTGCCGGCGACCAGGCGCCCATCGCATAGTCTCCGCCGCCCGTCGCCACGATCACCGGCAGCGGCTGCTCGCCCGGGCCGTCGGTCAGCGGCTCCAGACGACCGTCGGCCCGCAGGGCATGGAACCTCCGGAAGGCGGGCGGCATGTAGCCCGTCAGCACCTCGAACACGCCCTGCCGATGCCCTTCACCGGCGGGGACCGTGAACGTGACGTCGTAGCGAATGGCGTGCCCGCCGAGCGGCGGGGCGAGGTGATCGGCCCCCAGCCGGACGTGCTTCTGCAGGAGATGGTTCGACAGGGCGACGGTGTTGCGGGCGGGATGGCCACCGCTCTGCTGGCCGGGCCGCAGCCAGAAGGCCATCTGGCTCACCGTCTGGAGATCGCGGCCGTGGGCCCCGAGCCAGAGCAGGCGGCTGGTGCTCGTGGGGCCGGCTCCGTCCCGCTCGCAGCCCGCCTCCGTGGGGTTGAACGTCTCGGCATGCAAGTCGCCCCCGACATCCCAGTTCGAAGCGCTCTGCAGCTGCCGCCCGTGGTCGTGCGAGTCGATGAACTCGCGGCCCCGCCAGGTCAGCGAATCGATCGCGCCCGCCAGCCGGGAGGTCGTCCGGATCACGATCTCCGAGTCCCCGGCGGGAGCCCGCACCTCCGCGTCACCCGAGACCGCCGGAGCCGGCGGCTCGGCGGCGATCGCGGCAGGCAGCACGACCGCCGAGAGCAGCATCGCGCCGACGGCCGCCCGCGTCATGTCCGGCTCCAGCCCGCCTTGGGCTGCGCGTGGATCGCCGGCACCGGGGCCACGGGGCCGGTGATCCGCCGTCGCTCCGCATCGATCGCCGACGCGGAGAGGTGCTCGATCGCCAGATCGAATCGCACCGTCTCCCCGGGTGCCACGGCAACGACGCGGCCCTGCGCCTCCTCGAACGACCTCGGGTTCGGGTAGTTGGTGCCGGGCTCGAGACCCGTCACGTACCCGTCGGCCAGCCCGCCCTGGTTCTTCCAGAGCGTGAAACACGGGAGCGTGTCGGCCCGCCACGAGAGCGTGGCGGCGTTGCGACCCTCAGGGCCCACGAGCATCGCCGCCGCGAGGCCGTCGGCCCCCGGCCGCACCCGGGCAAAGTGCACCTGCTCGCCGCGGCCGGCCTGCGGGGAGACGTAGCGGTTCCAGGTCGGAACGTCGGCCACCGCCGCGGCGTCGCGGGGGGCGAGCTCCTCGATCGCGGCGACGAGCTCGCTGCCGGGGCCAAGCAGCGGGGGGCCGAAGTTCACGTGGTAGAGCAGCTGCATGGACGCGGGGCGATCCGAGATGTTCTTGACGCAGTCCGTCCACGACACGCGATGCCGATCGGCGTGGAGCGTCAGCGAGGTCGTCATCCGCAGCGCGTGGCAGAGGAACCGCGTCTCGTCGACCGCGCCCGTGAGGGTGATCGAGCCGGCGGCCTCGTCGAGGGTGACGTCGAGGTGGTGGGCCGGGAGGTTCGCGATCCGCCCGTGAAGCCCGTGCACGAGCCGGCCGGAGGCATCGACGTCGGGCGCTCCGTTGCTCACGAGACCACAGCGGGCGACGAGTTCGTCGAAACCGTCGAGCCAGCCGAGCCCAGACGGCTCCGCCAGCGGCACGAACCGCGGGTTGACCGGGCCGTGCACCGGCGACTGCCAGCCGAGTTCGACGCCCCCCGCCATGATCTTCCAGATCCCGAGGCCGCGGTCCGGCAGCACGAACACCTTGGTGTCGCCGGCGACGAGTTCCACGAGCAGCACACCCTCGCGGAGTCCGCCCGACAGCCGTCGAGTCCGCACGGCGAGCCGACCGATCGCGACATCGACCCGGTCGGCGGCCGAGAACGATGCGCCGCGGTGCGACGTGATGAGCTGCAGTGTCTGAGACGACATGCCGGGACTCCACGGGATCCGCGATCGCCGCAGCAGCGTGCGGCGGCCCGACCGCGACCGGGCAGGATACCGTGCCGCGGCGGAGCGACGCAGCCCGCTTGAAGACCGCCCAGGGCGCGGTCACAGTGGCGAGCCACGGGCCGCGGACTCCGCAGCCTCCCCGTCGCCTCCCGAGCGATCCGATGAACGACCTGAAAATCTTCAGCGGTCCGGCCAATCCCGCGCTCACGCAGGACATCTGCCGCTACCTCAACCTGCCGATGGGCAAGATCTCGCT
>CAXNJC010000304.1:0-3241 GCA_964202525.1 Pirellulales bacterium | reverse complement strand
CCGAGCTGCTGCTGCTCGACGAGCACACCGCCGCCCTCGATCCGGCAGCGGCCGACCGCGTCGTGCAGGCCTCGAACGTGCTGATCCGGGAGCAGCAGCTCACCGCGTTGATGGTCACGCACTCGCTGGCGCAGGCGGCGGCCCTCGGTGACCGGCTCGTGCTCGTGCATCGCGGCCGGATCGAGCTCGACGTCGAAGGGCCGGCGAAGCGCCGGCTCACGGCGGAGGATCTCGCCGACCGGTTCGACCGGCTCCGCCGCGGCGACCAGCTCGACGAGGTCGCGGCCCGCACCCTGGCCCAGTCCTACCTCTGACCACGCCCTCCCGGACGGCCTCCCCATGCGTTCCCTGATCCGCCGCTGGCTGCCGCTCGTCGGGCTGCTCGTCGGCACCTCGGCACTCCTGCTGCTCACCGATCGGGCCACCGCCACGCGGTCGGTGCCGGCGGTGGCGATCCTCCAGCAGGTGAGCTCCCCGGTGCTCGACGACGCCGTACGGGGCATGATCGACGGCCTCGCCGCCAAGGGATTCATCGACGGCCGGACGATGAGGATCCGCCGATACAACGCCGAGGGCGACCTGTCGCAGGCCAACGCGATCGCCCGGGAGATCGTCGGCGGTCCATTCGACATGGCGCTGACGTCGAGCACGCCGTCGCTGCAGGCCGTCGCCACCGCCAACGAGCGCGGCCGGCCGCCAGGCCGCCGGCTCGTCCAGGTATTTGCCGCCGTCGCCGACCCCTGGTCGGCCGGCGTGGGCCTCGACCGGAGCGATCCGCGCGTGCACCCGTCGCACCTCGTGGGCTACGGCAGCCTGGCGCCCGTCGAGGCGTCGTTCCGGCTGCTGCAGACGATCCGGCCCGAGGTGGCCCGCATCGGCGTGGCCCACAACCCCGCCGAGAGCAACTCCCGCCGCTTCATGGAGCTCGCCCGGGCCACGTGTGCCGCCCGCCGGCTCGTGCTGTTCGAGGCGGCCGTCGAGAACTCCTCGGGGGTCGTCGAGGCGATCCAGGCGACGATCGCCCGCGGCGCCGAGGTGATCTTCGTGCCCGGTGACACCACGGTGATCAGCGTCATCGAGTCGATCGTCGCCGCAGCGGCAAAGGCCCGAATTCCCGTGTTCTCGCTCACCCCTGGCGCGCCCGATCGGGGCACCCTGTTCGACGTGGGCTACGACTTCCACGAGGTCGGTCTGCTGGCCGGTGGCGTCGCGGGCGAGATCCTCGCCGGACGTGACCCCGCGACCATTCCCATCGGCGAAACGTCACGGGCCATCCCGCCACGGCTCACGGTCAATCTCGCCGCCCCCGGGTACGACCGGTCGGCCTGGCGGATCCCGGACGAGGTGCTTCGCCAAGCGAAGGTCGTGATCCGTCCCGAGGGGCGGCTCGACCAGCCCGAGGCGGTGATGGAGGGGCCGTTCGACGAGCCCCACGACCCGGTGCTCAAAACTGATAAATGAGGTCGCCTCCCCCGTAGAACTGGCCGTACTCGGTGCCCGACGCGTTGGGCAGCCGACCGATCATGCCCCCGTAGGGCAAGGGGCCGCCATCCCGGTCTGGCGAGTACCAGTCGTAGCGGATCTCTGGACGAATCATCCAGTTGGCATTCATCCGCCAGTTCACACCCCACGTGAGCTCCCAAAAGTTGCCCTGGAAGCCCGACGTGAAGGCGGTGCCTGACGGCACCTGCGGCCCATCCGCATTCCGCAGCGGGGTGGCCACCCGAAAGCCGTTGTTGTCGCGAAAATACTCCAGCCGGAGTCCCGACGTGACTCCCTCACGGACCTTCCAGAAGAGATACGTCACGAAGCCGTACCACTGCGCGAGGCCCGCCTGCTGACCGGCGACGCGCGGAGCGAGGCCGGCGGGCAACCCGAACTGCCAGCCGGCGTCGTGCTGGATCACCCAGGTCAACCGCTCGCTCAACTCGCTGGAGTAGACCGCACTCACCAGAGAGCGGTTGCCCGAGATCGCGCGGAATGGTTCCACGCCGGTCGGGTTCGGCACGTTGCCGCTATAGCCGGTGACGGCCAGCGACTGCGTGGCATCGGCACTCCTGAGCGTGAGCCCGCCCAGAAACCCCGCGTTGCTGTTCCACCCCTGCTGCCGCGACGTGACGAATGGCGGGGTACCGGAGTCCCAGTTGTCCCAGCCGTTGACCAGGCCGCCGCAGGCCGTGAGACGTTCGTCCGGCGTCCACGTTGCCAGCAGACCGGTGTGGGTGAATGGCTCGCCGTATTGGAACGTGTTGCAGATCGTGTAGAAAAAGTCGCCGACCGCAGGCACGACCTCGTAGCCGATGACCGTGTAGAAGTGACCGAAGCGGAAGGCGAGGTCATCCCGCCCGATCTCGGCGTAGAGCTGGGGCATCGCGAGGCCGTAGTACTTCCCAGAACTCCACCGGGGCACGAAGAAGTCGTTGAACGCCGCGTAGTCGTAGGCGTCGAGTCCCGCGGCGGTGGTGAAGATCGAGTCGGTGCCGTAGAGCAGATCGATCCGGCCGCCTGCGTTCCAGGCCCCGTCGTCGGGGTCGAGGCTCCGCTCATTGACGAGATACAACTGGTTCATCATGACCTGCCAGTTGCGGTCGCTGAACGTGATGGTGCCGTTGAACGGCGTGCCCCAGTTGTTCGCCCCGACTCCCACGTCGATCCATCCGAACGTCTGCACACCGAGGCGGTCGAGACGCTCGAACTGGAGATAGCGAGTCGGCGGCGGGTTCACTGCCTCGGCCACCTCCTGCGGCGGAAGGCTGCGATACTGGGGGCCATCCTCGGCAGGAATGCTCGTCCCCGAAGGCTGCAGGGAATCCGCAACCCCCGGCGCCGTCAGGCACCACCCGACCGCCGCGACCAGGAATGGACGAATCCCGTGCCCGCCCCGCATGGCCGCATTCTCGGCATCGCCGGCGCACTCAGGCCGGCAGAACTCCGGCGACCCGCACAGCCTGCCCCGCCTGCGCCCTCAGCGGCGACGGGATGCCCGCGCCAGGGCGAGAAGGCATACGACCGCACCGCCGACGACCGACATCGCCGGCTCCGGCACCGCCGCCACGCCGCCGCTCAGGCCGGGGGCGCTGTTGTAGTTGCCCGCGTCGTAGAGGCCGGTGGCGAAGAAGTCGGCGGCGTCGAGGATGTCCACCACGCCGTCGTAGCTGAAGTCGCCCTCGATCCAGATCGCCGGCGAGCCGGTGTCGAACTTGCCGCCAGCCAGGAAGTTGGAGGCGTCGAGGATGTCGAT
>CAXNJC010000303.1:0-3251 GCA_964202525.1 Pirellulales bacterium | reverse complement strand
GCCCCGAAGACTCCCCCCCAGCCTTAGAGTCTGCCCGCCCCCCGCGATGCGGCGCGGCGGTCTTGGACTGCATTTTCGCCATTTTCCCGCCGATTCTGCTCACGTGAACCATCCTGCCCCGGCCCCCGTAGTATTGGCTGCGGCCGGGTGAATCCGGCCCGGTCCAAACGGCCCCGAACGGGGCGAGGAACGGCACTATGGCACGCAAAGATTCGCTTCAGAACCTACGAGCGATCCTCGTCAAGCGGAGAGACGCGCTGCGCAGCGCGCTCGCCGGCGACCTGTCGCTGCTCAAGGAACTCCGCAGCGAGTCTCCCGGCGACGTGATCGACGCGGCTTACGACTCCGCCCAGGACGAGATCAGTTCCCAGCTCGCGGAGGTCGAGAGCCGCGAACTGGCCAACATCGAGAACGCCCTCGAGCGGATGAAGGCCGGCACGTACGGCCAGTGCGAGGTCTGCGGCGGGAGGATTCCGCTCGCGAGGCTCAACGCCCTGCCCTATGCCACGGTGTGCATCGAGTGCCAGCGGGAACTGGAGCGGTCGGGATCGTCCGGCATCGGCCGGCGGTCGGTGGCCGAAGAGGACGCGGGCGAAGAGACGGTCTCGGGCGAACTGGAACTCTGACCTGCGGCGGCGATATGCTGCCGGGTCGAGTTCCCCCGTCCGTCGTCAGGATGCCCCATGGTATTCCGCCTGCCGTGCGCCGCGCTCATCGCGGCCGTCCTGATCCTTGCCGCTGGGCTAACGCGGGCGGATGAGCCCGCCCTGGCGCCCGTCGACGCCGCCGCCACGCGGCCGGTCGAGCGGATCGATCCGATGCGGCAGGTGCGGCTGTCGGCCGCCGAGCGGGAGCGGCTCTACGAGCAGGCGGCCCGCGACGCCGAGGTTCTCGAGAGCCAGGGCCGCCAACTCCGCCGCCTGACCGACCTGCTCCGTCCGGCCGTCGTGCACATCGACGCCTCGAAGCCACTGTCGCGTCCGCGCAACGGCAAGCTCACCGAGGCCGAGGCCGGGTCGGGCGTGATCGCGCAGGTGGCGGGCATCACCGTGGTGATCACCAACCGTCACGTGGTCAACCGCTCCACCCTCGAGAATATCGTGATCCGCCTCGACGACGGTCGCGAGCTCACGCCCACCCGGCTCTGGGCCGACGCCGGCACCGACATCGCCGTGCTGCAGATCGAGGCCGACGACCTGCAGCCTGCTCGGCTGGCCGACGGCGACACCGTGCGGATCGGCGACACCGTGCTCGCCATCGGCAGCCCCTTCGGCCTGTCCCACTCGGTCACGCTGGGCATCGTGTCGGCGAAGGGCCGTCGCGACCTCGACCTCGGCGACGGCAACGTCAAGTTCCAGGACTTCATCCAGACCGACGCGGCCATCAATCCAGGCAACAGCGGCGGCCCGCTCGTGAACCTCCGCGGCGAGGTGGTCGGGCTCAACACGGCGATCGCGAGCAACTCCGGCGGCAGCGAGGGAATCGGGTTCGCGATCCCCATCCCGATGGTGATGTTCGTCGCCCGCCAGCTCGTCGAGCACGGCACGGTGCCCAGGGCCTACCTCGGCGTGGCGCTCGACAAGAAGTTCGACCAGCAGGAGTCCGACCGCCTCGGCATGCTGCGGCCGGTCGGGGCCCGCGTGGAGACGATCACCCACGGCGCGCCGGCCGACCTCGCCGGCATCCGGCCGGACGACGTGATCCTTGAGTACGACGGCCGGCCGGTCGAGGACGACGACCACCTGATGAGCATGGTGGGCATGACGCCGCTCGACAGCACGGTCGAACTGGCCGTGTTCCGGGGCCGGCAGCGGATCGCCGTGCGGCTCAAGGTGGCGAGCCGAGCCGACTTCGAGTGACGGCCCGGCCGCTCAGGTGGCGTCGGCGGCGGTTGCGAAGCCCCGCAGCATGCAGTCGGTGACGGCGGCGGCGTCGCAGCCGACCAGCAGGTCGCACGTCGGCCGCGACCGGCAGGTCTGCCGGCGATCGATCACGAGCATGCCCGAGGTCAGCTCCCCGGCGGTCTCGACGTCGGCGACCACGCTCGTCCGCTCGAAGAGCTCGGGATTGGTGAGTGCCACGAGGCTCACGGCGTCGTGCAGCCAGATTCCCTCACTGCCGAGCAGCTGACGGTGGGCCCGGAAGGCGTGGGGCAGCATCCGCCGCAGGAGGCGTCCGGCCCGCGAGAACTCGCGGGGGAGCTGGTCGAGGATCTCGAAGCCCAGGAGCACCTGGGAGCTGGTCTCGAGGGGCACGACCGTCTTCGCCACGGGCTCGCGGAGCACGCGGCGGGCCGCCTGGGGATCGGCGTGGAAGTTGAGGTCGGCCACGGCCGACGCGTTGCCCGCGGCGTGCGCGGTGCCGCCGGAGATCACGATGCCCGCAAGCAGCTCGGCGATCGATGGGTCGCGGGTGAGCACGCGGGCCACGTTGGTGAGCGGCCCGAGGGCCAGGATCGTGATCTCCCGGGGATGGGCCTTGATGCTCTCCCAGATCACCTTCTCCGCGGGGTGGCCGCCGTGAAGCTGCACCCGCGGCAGTTCCGCGCCGCCGAGGCCGTCGGCCCCGTGCATCGCATACGGCGTGTCGGCGGGAGCGCCGTCGCCGGGGGCAACGCCGAGCCGCGGGAGCCGGGGCGGATCGAGGAACGACACCACCGACTGCACGTTGGCGGTCGCGAGGTCGGGGCTCACGCTGCCGCCCACGGCCGTCACCGCGACTACCTCCAGCCGCGGATCCAACAGGGCCATCACGAGGGCGGCGGCGTCGTCGATCCCCGGATCGCAGTCGATGATCACCTTGCGGGGCGTGGTGGGGGGCACTGCGGCGGGGCTCCTCGGTCGTCGGGTAGGCTTGTCGGGGGTCGGGGCGGCCGCTGGTCGCGACCGCCGCCGTCAATCGTACCGCATCCCGCCGCCACCGCCGCCCACACCACGGCCTTTCGCATGACCGACGTGCCGGCCACCTCCGCAGCCAGCGAACCGATCGACGTGGTCGCCTGGACCGCAGGCCTGGTACGGGGCGAGCGGCGGCCAGCCGGCGACGTCCGCCGGCTCGTCGAGGGCGTGCTCGCAGGCACGGTCGATCTCGACACCTTCGGCGCGTGGCTCGTGGCCCTCGCCGAACTGGGCGAGACCGCGGCGGAGATCGCCGGGGTGGCGGCGGCGCTGCGGGGCCGCATGCTGCCGGTGCCCTGCGGCACCGCGCTCGTGGCCGACACGTGCGGCACCGGAGGCGACGGCTCGGGCTCG
>CAXNJC010000302.1:0-3252 GCA_964202525.1 Pirellulales bacterium | reverse complement strand
GGGCAGCAGGTCACCCGCCAGCTGCTCGATCGAAAACTGATCGAAGGGCATGTCGGCGTTGAGGGCGTTCACCACCCAGTCGCGCCAGATCCACTGCCAGGTGTCACCGTCCTGCTGAAAGCCGTTGGAGTCGGCGTAGCGGGCGGCGTCGAGCCACGGCAGCGCCATGCGCTCCCCGTAGTGCGGGCTCGCCAGGAGGCGGTCGACGGCCCGCTCGTAGGCGTCGGGGGCGTCGTCGGCCACGAAGGCGTCGATCTCCTCGGGGGTGGGCGGGACGCCCACGAGATCGGCATGCAGTCGGCGGAGCAGCGTGGTGCGATCGGCCTCCGGCGAGGGATCCAGGCCCGCGGCCTCGAGCTTCGCCAGCACGAACCTGTCCACCTCGTTGCGGGGCCAGTCGGCCGTGCGCACCGCGGGCGGCGTCGGTCGCACGGGCGCGACGAACGCCCAGTGCGGCTCGTAGGCGGCGCCCTCGCGGATCCAGCGTTCGAGCGTCGCCCGCTGCTCGTCGGCGAGGCGTCGGTTGGAGTCTGGGGGCGGCATCACGACGTCGGGATCGGTCGAGTGGATCCGCTCGAGGAGCGCACTCGCCCCCGGCTCCCCCGGCACGATGGCCCGGGCGGCGACAGCCGCGTCGCGGACGTCGAGCCGCAGGTCGGCCTCCCGCTTCGCCGGGTCCTGCCCGTGGCAGTAGAGGCAGTTCTCGGCCAGGATCGGCCGCACGTCGCGGTTGAAGTCGACCGGCGACGCGGCGGCGCAGGCGAACACCCAGCCGGCGGCGATCGCCGCTGCTCCACGCCGAACCCCGCGCATGACTGGCCGAGGACGCATGAACCAATCCTAGCACCGCCGCGCTGGCCCCCGGAATGCGGACCGCCCCGCAACCTGGCGCAACAAACCGTGCCGCTCACCAGGTACGTGAGTCGCTCGGCAGAACGGTGAGGCGATCCCCGCGGGCCGTGCCGGCCGGGCCCCTACCCGCCCGGGCAAGGGAACACTCGTTAGGCCGCGTGGCTGGAGCGGGACGCATTCCACGGCCCGGAGGGTCGCGGCTGGCATGCGGCTTGCACGATGTGTCGTGCATGGGAGGCCCTGGAGGGATCCCGCGTCGTCGGCGACGAGGCTCCCCATGATCACCGCGCAATGGCTGGCCTGTGCCGTGGCACTCGCCGCGGCTCCGGCCTTTGGCGTCACGATCGACTTTGCCACCGTGGGCAATCCCGGCAATGCCCCGAATCCCGTGAACGGCTGGGGGGCGGTGTCGAGCGTGTTTCAGATCGCGAAATACGAGACGACGAACACCCAGTACGCGGAGTTTCTCAACATGGTCGATTCAGCCGGCGTCAATCCCAACGGCATCTACAACGCGCTGATGGGATCCAATGCCCAGGGAGGGATCAACTTCAACTCGGGAGCGGCCAGCGGGAGCAAGTACACGGTGAAGGCCGGCACCAACCCCAACGGCGTGCCGTACCAGAGCGCACCCGTCGTGTTCACGACCTGGTTCTCCGCCGCCCGCTTCGCCAACTGGCTCGGCAACGGTCAGCAATCGTCGGCGGCATCGATGGAGAACGGCATCTACACGCTGGCGAACCGCACCTCGGGCACCATGCCCGCCCGCAATCCCGGAGTCGGCACGCAGATCGCGCTGCCCAGCCGCGACGAATGGTACAAGGCCGCCGCCTACACCGGCGGCTCGTATGTGGCGATCAGCGGCACCAACACGATCACGCAGACGACGCTGCCGGCCGCTGCGAACTTCGGCGGCATCCAGACGCCCACCTTCGCATCGCTCGCGGTGGGCTCGTACGTGAGCACGCGGTCGCCGTACGGGCTGTTCGACGTGCTCGGCAACGTCACGGAATACACCGACACGGCCGGCACGATCGATTTCGATACCGGCCAGCCGCAGGTCTTCTCCGGAAGCTGGGTGACGGCCGTGCTCGACATCGCGGCCTTCCACCAGTCGCCCGGGCTGTTCCGCGGAACCACCACGGCCACCGGCCAGGTGGGCTTCCGGGTGGCGGAGGTGCAGGCGGTGCCGGAACCTGGCGGGATGATCCTCACCGCCACCGGTGTCGCGTGGGTGCTGGCGGTCAGGGGCTCGGTCGCAGGCTCTGCAGCCAGGCGACGAGGTCGCGGAGCTCGCGGCGGGTGAGCTTGCCCGCGAGGTCGGCGGGCATCGAACTCGGGCCGCTCGCCCGCTCGTCGACGGAGTCGGCCGCGATCGCCTGCGTCTTTCCGTCGGGGAGTTTGAGCGTGATGGTGTCGGCCGTCTCCGCCACGACGATCCCTGAGAACGTCAGGCCCTCGTCGGTCACGATCACCGTGGTCGCGTAGCCGTCGGCGACGCGGGCGTTGGGATGCACGACCGCCTCGAGCAGCGTGCGGGCGTCGCGGATGGCGGCAATGCCGTCGAGCTTTGGGCCCACGTCGCCGCCCGTGCCTTCGGCCTGGTGGCAGCGAACGCACGACACCTCCTCCTTCGCGAAGAACACCCGACGGCCCCGGGAGACGTCGCCGCCGGCGAGCACATCGTGCCAGGCGGCGAGCGAATCGCCAGGATCATCGGCGGCCGGCTTCTCCCCCAGTCGCGCCTTCGCGGCCTCGCCCACCTCGAGGGCGATCGTGGGATCGAGCGAGCCCTCGCGGAGGCGTGCCACGAGGCCCGCGATGGCCTCCGTGGCCGCCGGCACCGAGATGCCGGCGAGCAGATCGACGGCCTGCTGCCGCTCGGCCACGTCGGGGCCGCCGCACGCCGACACGAGGTCGGGCACGATCGCCTCAGTCGGCCGCTCGGCGACGCGAATGCGGCGTGACGCCATCCGCACGAGCGGTTCCCGATCGGCGAGCAGGCGGTCGGCGAGGTCGAGCGCCTCCGGGTCGTCGGCTGCGAGGAGCGCGTCGAGCGCCCGGGCGCGCGAGGCCGCCGACATCGCCGCATCGGTCGACCAGGCCCGGAGGAGCCGCGCCACGTCGGCCACGCCGAGCCGGCTGGCCGCCGCGAGGAAAGCCGACCGCGATTCCTCGTCGAGCGTGGCGGCGCCGGGCGACACCAGCCGCTCCATCGCGGCGGCAACGGCATCACGGGCGGGAGCCGCGTCGCGCGCCGCGGCGCGGGACAGCCATACTCCGGTGACGCGGTTCACCCGCGGCGGATCGGCCCAGCCGCCGAGTGCCTCGATCGCCTCGCGCCGCGCCTCGGGCGACGCATCGCCTCGGGCCACCACGGCGAGCAGCGAGTCCGCCGCC
>CAXNJC010000301.1:0-3252 GCA_964202525.1 Pirellulales bacterium | reverse complement strand
CAGCCCGATCCCCTGGGCCGCATACATGATCTCGAACATGCCGGCCACGGCCTCGCGGAGCCCGGCGTCGAGCCGGGTCACGGGCCGCGTCTTCCGCAGCAGCGCCGGATGGGGAAACTCCACGAGCGCGAGCGGGCCGATCGCGGCGGGGTCGGTGGTGGGGGCGGGGGCGGGTTGCATGGACATGGCCGGAACCTGGGAATCGAAACCTCCGAATCATACCGCTCGGCACCCACGGTACGATGTGGTCATGCCCGCTTCGGCCGATTCGCCCGGTTCCACGTCGCCCCAGGCCAACCCGCCGTGGTTCGCGCCCGCGGTGTTCGCCGCCACGGCCTTCGGCATCGGCAGGGTGCCGTTCGCACCCGGAACGTTCGGCGCGATGCTGGGCGTGCCGCTGTCACTGGGCGTCGCCTGGCTGGCGAGCCGCGTCGCTCCCGACCCCGTCGGGGCCCATCTGGCGGAGGCGGCCCTCGTGGCGGCGATCTGCGCGATCGGGATCCCGATCTGCACGCGGGCCGCGGCGGCACTGGGCCGCAAGGATCCGGGGGCGATCGTGCTCGACGAGGTGGCGAGCATGCCGCTGGCCCTGCTCGTCGTGCCCCCCGCTGCCCGCACGCCGGCGCTCCTGGCCGTGGCGTTCGTGCTGCTGCGGATCTTCGACATCGGCAAGCCGTTTCCGTGCCGCCAGCTGGAGAAGCTGCCGGGGGGTCTCGGCATCATGGCCGACGACTGGGGGGCCGCGGCGTGGACGGCCGCATGCCTGGCCGTGGCCCGTTGGCAGCACTGGATCTGACGCCGCCCCGGCGGCCGGTCGTGGCATGCGCATCCTGCTCGTCGATCACGGCCGCTGCGATCCGCCGCTGGCCCGGCTGCATCCGCTCCGCGAGGCGCTCGAGGCGGCCGGCGACACCGTCGCCATCTGCGGCCCGTCCACCATCAACGCCTTCGAGGAGCAGCCGCCGGGCATGCACGGCATCCACCTGCACGACGTGGCGGCGGCCTCGCGGGAGTTTCTCGCGGCGGTCCTCGACGGCTCGCCGGAGGCGTTTCTCCGCGTGGTGCCCGCGGTGCCGGCCCGCCTGCTCGGGCTCGCGCGGGAGACGGCGCGGCAGATCATCGCCGAGGCGGCCGACGCGATCTTTCCCGACGCGATCTTTGTGCTCCACGCCGGCATCCTCGCCGACCTCGCGATCGAGACCGGCGCGCCGGTCGTGGTGCACGTGTCGGCGGTGGATCTGGAAGCGGCGGCGGCCCGGCCGTCGCTGAAGCGGCTGGTGCTCTCGGCGATCGGCTCGAGCGACCGGATCGTGGCAGCCGACGAGGCCGTGGCGGGCACGGTGGCCGAGTGGCTCGGCGACGACGCCGACGTGCGGTCGCGGTGCGAGACGTGGCCGTTCGATGCGGCCGCCGCGCCGCGGGTGGCGGAGGCCTGCCGCCGGGCGCTGGCCCGCCGCCGCGGCGACGCCTGACGGCGATACGCTCCGCCCGCAAACGCCAACCGCGAGCCGAGCCAGCACCAGCCCGAGCCAACTCGAACGTCCGGCGACGGGGTGCGGGTAGCCCCAAGCCAACGACGCGGCCCGCTGCCCGCATCGCTCACGCGATGGCGGCTTCCTGAGGTCCGCGGCTCCACGACGCAGCGCGGCGCGGCTGCCAGACCGAGCCGGCGTCAGATCTCGTCGCTCGGCGGGAACTGCCGGCGGTCGAGAATCGCCACGGCCACCGTGAGCAGCACGGCCACGAGGATGCCCACGGCGAGCAGCTGCACCCACTCCGGCTGCCGGTCGATGAACAGCTGCGCCTCCGTCGGCAGCTGCCGCTCCCAGCCCATCCACGACACGAGCAGCGTCCGCAGCCGGAGGCTCACCGTGGCCTGGTTGACCACCGCCGGGATCACGCCCGCGAGATACTCCACGACGAGCGCCACGCCCACGCTCGCCACGAGCGCCCGCTTGGGCATCACCACGGCCGGCAGCGCGAACAACGCCGCCCGGCCCACGCAGGAGATCAGCACGAGCGCCCCGAGGATCCGGGCCACGCCCCAGGGGTCGCGGAGGTCGGTCGCCAGTACGGCCAGCGCCGTCGCCGCGATGCCCACGGCCGCCGTCCAGAGCACGGCGGCGACCCACGTGCCGAGCAGCAGCGACCGCCGGCCGCCGGGCCGCACCGCGAGGTGCGCCCACGTGCCCCGCTCGAGCTCGTCGGCCACCGCGGGGCACATCGTGACCAACAGGCCGAGCATGCACACCGCCTCGGGGATCAGCCCGTAGAGCATCGCCACCTGCATGTCGTCGTTGAGCCGGCCTGCGGCGGCCCGGTTGGCTGCGAGCATCACCGCGGCGGGAAAGACCGCGCCCAGCGCGGCCAGCGCCAGCCGTGGCTTCGTGAGCAGCCGCCGCAGCTGAAACTCGGCCACGGTGCGGATGCCGGCGAGGGCCTGGGCGAGAGCACCGGGCTCGGCCGCGGCAGGAAGGTTTTCCCGGGTGCTCATGCCCGCACTCCGCGATGCAGCCGCACGAGCCGGCCGAAGATGCCCTCGAGCGAGCGATCGGCGGGCACCAGTTCGCTCACGCCCAGCCCCTCGTCCACGGCCCGCGGCACCGCCTCCTCGAGCACCGCCGCGGGACGGCTGGCGGCGACCACGACCACGTCGCCGTCGATCCGCACGGCGTCGACGCCGTCGATGCCGCAGGCGATCTCCGCGAACCGCCGCGGCGCCGCGGTCCGCACCTTCAGCTCCACGGGCATCGCATCGACCAGACCGCGAATGTCCGCCGCCGTGCCGCTGGCCACCAGCCGACCGCCGAGGATCACCGCGAGCCCGGCATCGAGCGATTCGACTTCGTGGAGCAGGTGGCTGGCGACGATCAGGCTGCGGGTCTGCGCCCAGCTGCGGACGAGCTCCACGAGCTCGTGCCGCGCGACGGGGTCGAGGCCCACGAAGGGCTCGTCGAGCACGAGCAGGTCGGGGTCATGGGCGATCGCCCCGGCGAGCTTGGCCCGCTGCCGCATGCCCTTGGAGAGCGTCGCCAGCGGTCGGCCGGCCGCGGCCGTGAGCCCCACCTGCTCGAGCGCCGCGGAGGCCCGCGCTGCCGCCGCCGCCGGGGCGAATCCCGACAGTCGCACGAGATACGTGACCCACTCCGTGGCGGTCGCCGCCCGCTCGCCCAGGTCGGCCGCCGGGCAGAAGCCGATCCGCCGGAGCACGCGGGCGTTGCCGAAGGGCGGCTCGCCAAACACCCGCACGCT